>NZ_JBFUFP010000111.1:0-9628 GCF_056403375.1 Rhizobacter sp. P2_H2 | reverse complement strand
GCTCCGGCGCCTGCTCCCGCCCCGGCACCGGCCCCCGCGCCCGCCCCGGCGCCCGCACCCGTCCCCGGCCGCGGCGCCAATGTGCCCTGGGTCGAGTACCAGGCTGAAGACGGCACCACCAACGCCCAGATCCTCGGCCCGAGCCGCCAGAAGTGGGACGCGAACCACATCGAGGCCGAGGCCATCGGCCGCAAGGCGGTGCGCCTGAACAAGACCGGCGACTACGTGTCGTTCAAGACCACGAAGGCCGGCAACGGCGTCGTCGTGCGCTACTCGATCCCCGACGCCCCGGGCGGCGGCGGCATCGACAGCACGCTGGGCCTGTACGTGAACGGCGTGCGCGTGAAGACGCTGCCGCTGACCTCGCGCTACAGCTGGTCGTACCAGGGCGGGCTGATCGGCGACCCGATCGTCGACAAGCCGGCCGGCCTGCCGCACACCTTCTTCGACGAGGTGCGCACGCTGGTCGACAACATCCCGGCCGGCGCGACGGTGATGCTGCGCCGCGACGCGCAGGACACCGCGGCGTTCTACGTGATCGACCTGGTCGACATCGAGCCGGTGCCGACCGCGCTGACGATGCCGGCGGGCTTCACGTCGGTGACGCAGTTCGGCATCCAGCCGAACGACGGCAAGGACCACGCCGACGACGTGCTGCGTGCGATGCGCTCGACCAGCAAGCTGTGGTTCCCGCCGGGCGACTACCTGCTGCAGAAGATCAGCGGCGGCAACGTCGGGCTCGACAACCCGGGCATCGAGGTGCGCGGCGCGGGCATGTGGTACACGAACCTGAAGGGTCCGAAGTCGCTGTTCTTCTGCTACGGCGCGAGCGCGAAATGCGTGTTCGGCGATTTCTCGATCCTCGGCGAATCGAAGGCGCGGGCCGAGGAATCGGAAGGCGTGCAGAAGGCCTTCGCCGGCCCGATGGGCGCCAACAGCCTGATCGAGAACGTCTGGATCGAGCACGTGGTCGGTGCGATCTGGGTCGGCAACGATCCCCCGTACCAGACCCAGCCGACGCAGAACCTGACGGTCCGCAACTGCCGCATCCGCAACACGTATGCGGACGGGATCAACTTCGACAACGGCACCTCGAACTCGGTGGTCGAGAACTGCCACCTGCGCAACACCGGCGACGACGCGCTGGTGGTGTGGTCGATCAAGTGGACCGACTGGGTCAAGGAGAAGACCTACCAGCTGGGCGACAACTTCATCAGCCCGGAGGGCAAGAACGCGCCCGACCAGGGCCAGGGCGTCAACAACGTGTTCCGCAACAACACGGTGCAGATGCCGTGGCGCGCGAACTGCTTCGCGGCCTACGGCGGCGCGAACAACGTGTTCAAGGACAGCGTCTGCGAAGACGTGCTGACCTACCCGGGCATCCTGATCGACAACGAGTTCAGCCCGTACCCGTTCGGCCCGGCGACCACGACCTTCAGCAACATCTCGCTGATCCGCGCGGGCGGCCCGATGTTCATGGAGAACACCGCGACGCCGTGGCAGCACGGTGCGCTGAAGTTCTACATGCGCGAAGGCGGCATCAACGACATCCTGGTGGAGAACGTCGACATCGTCGACCCGACCTACTCGGGCATCGAGTTCCGCGGCTTCGGCACCGCCTTCGTGCCGCCGGGCGAGAAGTTCCACCCGGACCTGCTGCGTGACGCCGACAACGCGCAGATGCGCAACGTGAAGCTGAAGAACATCCGCATCACCAACCCGGGCAGGTACGGCATCGAGGTCATCGACAACGGTGGCCGCGGGGCGGTGAACTTCGACGGCGTGGTGGTGACGAACCCGGCGCTCGGCGGCCTGAAGCAGGACACCGCGCCGAGCAGCTTCTTCATCCGCGGGACCGGCAACTCGGGCTGGTAAGCCCCCACGTTCACGCCCGGGCGGGCCCCTCGGTAGAGTGGGCCCGCATCAACCACTGCCGGGACCGTGAATGCTGAAGATCTGGGGCAATGCCGATTCGATCAACGTGCAGAAGGTGCTGTGGTGCTGCGAGGAGATCGGCCTCGCCTACGAACGGATCGATGCCGGACGGCACTACGGCGTGGTCGACACCGCGGAGTTCCGCCGCCTGAACCCGAACGGGCTGGTGCCGACGATCGACGACGACGGCTTCGTCGTGTGGGAGTCCGGCACCGTGCTGCGCTACCTCGCGGCCAAGCATGCGGCCGGCAGCCTGTGGCCGGAGGACGTCGCGGCGCGCGCCGAAGTCGACCGCTGGATCGACTGGTCGAACTCGACGCTGTGGCCGTCGATGGTGCCGATCTTCCGCGCCTTCCTGCGCACGCCCGAGCATGAGCGCGACGACAACCTCGTGGAGGCCGCGCGCCGCGAGACGCTGGATGCGATGCACGTTCTCGACGCGCAACTCGAAGGCCGCGCGTTCGTCGGCGGCGAGCGCTTCACGATGGGCGACATCGCGCTCGGCTGCGCGGTGTGGCGCTGGATGACGCTGCCGATCGAGCGCGACGAACTGCCGCAGGTGCAGCGCTGGTTCGATGCGTTGTCGAAGCGGGAGGCGTATCGGAAGGTGGTGATGCTGCCGTTGGTGTGAGCGGTGGTCGATAGCGTTTTCGCATCGGCGTTAGTGGAATGGCATCAGTTGCAGCTGACTTCCACAGAACCCATCACCGTCTCGAACAGCAACTCGTCCAGCCGTTCCAGCGGCACCGCCTCATCCCGCGGCTGCGCCAGCGCGAGCTGCGCGACCAGTTCGCCGATGAACGCATTCAGCACCGGCCGTGCCGGCAGCCACTCCTGTTCGCCGCTGCGGCGCTTCAGCACCAGCAGCTCGGCGATGTCCTGCCGCACCGCCGGGTCGCCCACCATCGCGTCGATCAGCGCCTCGAAGGCCATCGGCGGCGCCTCCGGCCGCTCCAGCACCCACTTCGCGGCCAGCAGCGGGCGCAGCACGTAGAGGTATTTCTTCGCGCGCACCTGCTCGCCCTGCAGGTACTCGCGGAAGTTGCCGCGGCCCATCGCGTGGTAGTGGTGGAACGAGCGCACCGGCCGGTGCACAGCAGCCGCCACCTCGCGAAGGCGCGTCAAGAAGCGCTCGTCAGCGCGGTACACCACCGGCGAGCTCAACCACTCCACCAGCGTCGCATTGCCCTTGGCCAGCAGGCCCAAGGCCTTGCGCAGGTCCCAGCCGTTCACGTCGAACACCGGGCCGGGCACCTCCTCGATCACGTCGCGCACCGGCGTGATCCGCAGGTAATCGCGCGGCGGCCGGACGAAGATGAAGCGGACGTCGTAGTCCGAATCCGGCGACGCGAAACCCCAGCCCCGGCTGCCGGACTCGCAGGCGAACAGGATGCGCACGCCTTCCTGCGCCTCGACGGCGGCGAGCTTGTCCATGATCTCGGCCCGGATCGCGGGGGCGATCGGGTGGGCATCGTGCAGTGGCGAATCGGCGGTGGTCATGCGGTCTCCTCGGGGCGGCATTCTCGCCGCCGGCAAGGTAAAGACTCTTCACCCCGGTGCGACAATCCCGCTCCTGCCCGCCGCCTTCCCTTTGCTCCCGCCGTGCCTGACAACATCACCCTGCTGCGCCGACAGAACGCCCTGACGCTGTTCCAGCGCTTCGCCGAGGCGCAGATGCGCGACGGCATCGCCCCGAAAGGCATGGAGCAGCTGTTCGCCCAGGCGCTGCAGATCAGCCCCAGCATGTGGAGCCAGATCAAGAGCAGCCGGCCGATCGGCGACAAGCTGGCGCGGCAGATCGAGGCGGCACGCGAGCAGCCGGCCGGCTGGCTCGACGAAGCGCATGAGCCGCAGGGGCTGACGCCCTCGGAACTGCAGTTCCTGCAACTCGCGCTGACCGCCTGGCGCGCGACCAACGCCGAGGGGCGCCGGCAGCTGCGACACGCGGTCAGGCAGGTCGCCGACGGCAAGGCGTGATCGCCGCGCCGCGTTCAGCGGTGCGTCTTGCTCTCCATCAGGCGCTTCAGCGCCTGCAGGTCGCTCAGCACATGCGCGCAATCCTTCTCGAACTGCTGGCTGTCGACCCCGTCGGCCCGGAACACCGTGAACGTCAGCTCGCAGCCGTCCCCATTGGCCACCGCGCGCAGCGGGTTGTGGAACACCGCGCCGCCGGGCAGCGTGACGTCGTGGTCGAGCACGCCGTACGGGTTGTCGGGCGTCATCTCGACCTGCACCCGGCCCATCGGCGATTCGGCGAGCCAGCGCCCGCCTTCCTCGACGATGCCGGCCGCCAGGCCCGAGGCCCATTGCGGCAGCAGCGACGGCTGGCGCGCGAACTCGTAGACGACCTGCCAGGGCACGGCGATCGAGACGGTGACGAGGCGGACATCCTGCAGCATGGTGGGCCCGAGGCCATCAGCGTGCCGGCCCGCGCATCGGCAACGCCGCCACCAACACGCCGAGCACCAGCCCGCCCAGCACGTCGACCACCACGTGCTGGCGGATCGCGATCGTCGAATAGGCGATGCCCACGCACCACGCCAGGTTCGCCCACCGCAGCACGACCGGCACGTCGAGCTCGCGCAGCTGCCGCGCGAGCAGGTGGCAGGTCAGCACCGCGAACGACACATGCAGCGACGGGAACGCGTTGCGCGACGCGTCGCCCGCGCGCAGGAACTGCAGGCTGCCGTACTGCGACCAGTCGACGCCGAAATCCGGCACCGCGCTCGGGTAGAACAGGTAGAACGCGAAGCCGATGGCGCTCATCACCGCAGCCCGCAGCGTGTAGCGCGCCAGCTCGCCGCGATCCCTCGAGAACGCCGGCGCGAGCGACACGTAGACCCACAGCGACGCATACACCGGCAGCAGCCCCTCGCGCAGCGTGAACCAGCGGTCCAGCGCCAGCACCGGCATCACCGTGACGGCGGCCTGCGGCGAGCGCGCGGCCCAGAAATACAGCACGAAGAACAGCGAGATGCCGGCACTGATGCCCACCAGCTTGACCGGCCACAGCGCGAGCAGGCGCCGCACGGCGGCACGGGGCCAGGAGTCTGCGGGGCGGGAGAGCACGGTCGAGGTCAAGGTGGGCGGATCGGAGGCAGGGCAGACGCGCATCATCGCGCGGTTTGGCTTGTCATTGCCTTGGCCCGCCGACGTACGCCAGCAAACCCTCGACCAGCGCATCGAAGGCGACACGGCAGCGCGGGCTGCTGCGCAGGTCTTCATGCATCGTGACCCAGGTCGGCAGCGGCAGCGYGAAGAGCTTCGGCAGCAGCCGCACCAGGTTGCCGTCGCGCCGGGCGAGAGGCACCTGGCACATGCCGACGCCGGCCCCGGCGCGGATCAGCGCCAGCTGCGCCACGTTGCTGTCGCTGCGCAGCGTGAAGACCTCGCGCCGCAAGCCGTGCAGCGCCTTCTCGGCCTGGCGCAGCCACGCGGACGGCTGGTCGTAGCCGATCGTCGCGTGGCCCGCGAGCTCTTCGGGCCGGCGCGGCGTGCCCCGGCGCTCGAGGTAGTCGCGCCGCGCGTGCAGGCCCAGCTCGATGTCGCCGACGTGGCGCGCGACCAGCTGCTCCTGCTTCGGCTGCACCATGCGCACCGCGATGTCGGCCTCGCGGCGCAGCAGGTCCTGCAGCTTGTCGGTCAGCACCAGCTCGATCTTCAGCTGCGGATGCGCGTCGTGCAGCCCGGCCAGGATCGGCGGCAGCACTTCGATGCCCATCACGTCGCTGCAGCTGATGCGCACCGTGCCCTTGACGACGCGATCACCGCCTTGGCCGCCCTGGCCGCCGGCCGCGCGCTCCAGCGCCGCTGCGGTGCTCTGCATCGCCGCGGCATACGGGCGCAGCGACTGCGCCGCCTCGGTCGGCAGCAGGCCGGCCTGCGAACGGGTGAACAGCACGATGCCGAGCGCCTGCTCGAGCGCAGCCACGTGCCGGCCGACCGTGGGCTGCGTGATGCCGAGCAGGYGCGCGGCCCCCGACAGCGAGCCCTCGTCGAGCACGCCGAGGAAGCTGCGGTAGAGCTCCCAGCCGATGGTCGAAGTCATACAGAAATGTATAGCGTCACCACGATGTTCGGCAATTCCATTCCAACCCGGCGCTGCCCAGAATTCGCTCCATACCCACTCACCACCTGGAGATCGAGATGAGCGACAACCACAGCAGCAAGACGGCCCTGGTCCTCGGCGCCACCGGCGGCATCGGCGGCGAGGTCGCGCGCCAGCTGCGCGACGCGGGCTGGACGGTGCGCGCACTGCAGCGCAGCGCGACCGAAGCTGTGCAGCAACGCGACGGCATCACCTGGCTGCGCGGCGATGCGATGCAGCGTGCCGACGTGATGCAGGCGGCCGAGGGCTGCGCAGTGATCGTGCACGCCGTCAACCCGCCGGGCTACCGCGGCTGGGCCGAGGTGGTGCTGCCGATGGTCGACAACACGATCGCCGCGGCCATCGCGCAACGCGCCACCATCGTGCTGCCGGGCACGGTCTACAACTTCGGGCCGGACGCGTTCCCGCTGCTGCGCGAGGATTCACCGCAGCACCCGCAGACCCGCAAGGGCGCGATCCGCGTGCAGATGGAGACCCGGCTGGAGGCCGCCAGCCGCCAGGGTGCGCGCGTGCTGATCGTGCGCGCCGGCGACTTCTTCGGGCCGAAGTCGGGCAACAACTGGCTCGCGCAGGGCATGCTGAAGCCGGGGAAACCGGTCACGTCGATCGCGAACCCGGCCGATGACGGTGTCGGCCACCAGTGGGGCTACCTGCCCGACGTGGCGCGCACGATGGTCGAGCTGCTGGAGCGCCGCGAGGGGCTCGGCGCGTTCGAGCGCTTCCACATGGCCGGGCACTGGGACGCCACCGGCCGGCAGATCGCCGAGGCGGTGCAGCGCGTGGTCGCACGCCGCACCGGGCAGGCGCCGCGCATCGTGCGCACGCCGTGGTGGCTGCTGCGCCTGATGGCGCCGTTCGTCGTCACGCTGCGCGAGCTGATGGAGATGCGCTACCTGTGGAAGCAGCCGGTGCGCATGGCCAACGAGCGGCTGGTCGCGGTGCTGGGGCGCGAGCCGCACACGCCGCTGGACCAGGCGGTCGAGGCGGCGCTGGTCGGCATGGGCTGCCTGGAGGCCGGGCGTCAGCCGGGCGGTGACAGCCCGGCCATGAACTTCAGCACCGCCGCATCGCGGAAATAGTTCGTGTGGAAGGTCGTCGCCGTCTTGCCGAGCGACAGCACCTGCGGCTCCCCCTGCGCCGGCTGGCCGAAGAAGCTCATCGCGTCGGTGTCGACGACCAGGTCGTTCGCGCCGGGGAACACGATGTCGGCGCCGAGGCTCGCCAGCTGCAGGCCGGGGTTGCGGAAGCGGGTCCAGAACTTCCAGGCCGGCGCGTCGAGGTTGGGCTCGAAGTCGGCCGTCACCACCGCGAACGTCGGCTGCACCAGCCAGCGGTCGCCGAACAGCGCGCGCGTCTCGGCGTTGTCGGTCACGCGCTGCTGGCTCGCGAGGCCCGGCACCAGCGCCACCGCCGCATCGGCCAGCGGCAAGGCCGAGCCGAGCTGCAGCGTCTTGCCCAGCACCTTGGCCAGCCCCGCGGCCCCGGCGGCCAGCGGGAACACCGTGCTCGCCGCCTGCCCGGCCAGCGACAGCGCGTTCGCGATATTCGCCAGCATGTCGAGCGCGGCGCGCAGCCGGTACGGCGACGCGAGGCTGGTGCCGCCGAGCGGCGAGCCGACGAACACCACCTGCCGCACCCGTACCGGCGCGAGCCGCAGCAGCCACGACGCGACCAGCCCGCCGCGGCTGTGGCACACCACGTCGAGCGGGCCGGCGATGCCGCGCAGTGCGCGGTGCAGGTCGAGCGCGTTCAGCCACGGCGCGACCGACAGCGTCGCATGGTCGAACGCGAAGATGCGCGTGCCGTACACCTGCTTCCATTGCGCGAGCAGGGCCTGCCCGGCGGGCGTCGCGCCGAGCTGGTCGAACCACATGTCGCCGTTGCTGAAGGTGCCGTGCACCAGCAGCAGCGTGGGTTGCGCGCCGTCGAGTTGCGGCGCCGGTGCCGGCACGAGCGCGCCGTCGACCCACTGGCGCAGGCCCTGCTGCGGCGTCAGGCGCGCGTCGAGCGCGACCAGCGACTGCGCGATCCGGTTCGGCCCGATGTCCTCGTACTCGAAGCGCTGCAGCACCTCGCCGAAGCCGAACCAGCCGGCGCGCCGCGAACGCCCGCGCAGCACCTGGGCGGCCGGCGGCTCGTAGTTCCAGCGCAGCACGCCGTCGTCGTCGCGCAGGCTGACGCTCGCGCGCGGATCGGCCATCGACGGCGTGAAGCCGCGGCGGCGGCGCATCGAGATCGGCAGCGCCTGCTGCGATGAGCCCAGCGTGGGCGCCGGCTCGCGCAGGCCGAGGCCCGCATCGGCCGCTGCCCACGGCGCGGCATCGAACGGCAGCGGCTCGTCGGCCGTGCTCGTGACGACGGTGGCGTTCATGCCCGCTCCCCCACCGCCAGCGCCGCCGGCGCGACGATCGGCAGCGGCGTGACCTGGTGCTCGCGCGCGATCGCGATGTCGAGGATCGAATCGAAGTCGCGCGGTTCGCTGAGCGCCTGCACGCCGGCCTCGCGCGCCTCGCGGAAGCCGCAGTGCTCGGTCAGGCGCACGCTCTCCAGCGGCGCGAGCTTGCCGTCGCGGATCAGCCCCCACACCTCGCGGTAGCTGGCCCGGCCGGCGCGCCACGGCCGCGTCTGCGCGCCCGGCGAGCCGCTGCGGTGCTCGTCGCCCTGCGGCACCGCATCGCCCGGGTTGATCACCTCGCGGTACGCGAACTGGTAGTCGCGGTGGCGCCAGTAGCCGGGCAGCGCATGGCCGTCGAGCAGGAACACCACCGGGTGGATGTCGACCAGCTCCAGGCAGGCGGCGAACAGCAGCGTCAGGTCGATGCAGGTGCCCATGCGCGCGCTGCGCACCGCGCTCGGCGTGCGCAGGCGCTGCGAATCGAGCGCGCGGTTGTAGGTGGGCGGCGGGTTGATGTAGCCGAGGTCCCATTCGTGCAGCAGCGCCGACCAGATCGCCTCGACCTGCAGGTCCACGTTCTCCAGGCTGGCCGGGTCGGCGGACGAGGCCGACTGGTAGCCCTCGAAGCCGGCGCTCGGGTCGTCGCGGATCACCCGCACGTAGCGCTGCGCGAGCGTGATCGCGCGCTCGACCGCCGGATCGCGCGGCAGCACGAACGACGGCAGCCAGACGCCGCTGGTGCTGTTGTCCAGCCACTGGTCGACCGGCATCAGCCGCATCGCATAGGTGTCCTTGTGGATGACCTGCCCGCCCACCATCACCTGCACGAACAGGCTGCTGACCACCGCCTCGGAGACCGAGCGCATCAGCCGCGCGGTGAGCGGCATCTTGACGCGCGCGCCGAGGCTGGTGCGCTCCTGCGTCAGCTCGATCTCGGCCTCGTAGCGCGCGCGCTCGATGCCGCAGTTCAGCTCGACCAGCACGTGCGCCCGCGTCGCCGGCTGCGTCACCGCACCGCGCAGCTCGAAGCGGTGGAACAGCGCGCTGCGCCGCTCGGCCGGATCGCCCTGGTTGTGCAGCTCGGCGTAGTTGAACTCGGTGCGCGGCTCGACGACGGCCCGCAGCGGGGCGCGCAGCGCGGTGGGCGACAGGGCCGCCGCGCGCGCCAGCGTCGTCGCGCTGCGCTGCGC
>NZ_JBFUFP010000110.1:0-9652 GCF_056403375.1 Rhizobacter sp. P2_H2 | reverse complement strand
GCCTGGATCGCACTGATGGGAGCCGCCTGTACGACGCAGGTCCCGACGTCGAGCGAACCGCTCGCCGCGGTGGGCGGGTCAACGCGTGCGACCCTGGCGCCCGTGAAGCCCGTKACCGAGGTGCTGTGGGGTACGCCGGTGACGGACAACTATCGCTACATGGAATCCATGGATCCATTGACCGTGGAATGGATCCGATCGCAAGGGACGCATGCGCACGCCGTCCTTTCGGCCATTCCGCAGCGTGCCGCGCTTGAAGCAAGGATCGCGGCTTTCACGGCCAGCTTCGGGCTGACGAAAGGCTACGTTGCTCGCGGCGGACGAGCCTTCTACGAGGAACGTGCGCCGGGGTCCGATGTCTTCGATCTCGTCGTGAACGACGACGCCGGCAAGCGCAAGATCATTGATCTCGAAGCACTGCGCGCATCCACGGGTGGCGCGCCCTACGCGATTGACTATTTCGTCGTCTCTCCAGATGGCTCGCGCGTCGCCGCCGGACTTTCACAAGGCGGATCCGAGGCGTCATCGATCTTCGTCCACGACACCGCGACCGGGAGGCTGGTGGCCGGTCCGCTCGATCGCGCAGACCCGGGCTTCGCCGCCTGGAGCTCCGATTCCCAACGCCTCTATGTGACTCGGCTGAAGCAACCTGCCGTCGGCGAAGACGCGTCTGAAAAATACCGCAACACCACGGTTGACTCCTGGAACATGAAATCCGAGCCGATCAGGATTCTGGGTTCGACCGCAGGTCGCGGGCCTTCACTCTCTGCTGACGAAACCCCCGTGCTCGACATCTGGCCGACGTCGTCCCTGGCGATAGCGTCTTCGCTGAACGGCACGCAGAGCGAACTGGCATTGTGGACAGCGCCCGCATCGAGGTTGAACGACGAGAAGCTCGCGTGGGAGCCGCTGGCTGCGCGCACGGACGACATCACGGCGGTGAAGGCGGCCGGCGATACGCTGTATCTGCTGTCGCACAAGAATGCGCCGACGTTCCAGGTGCTGGGTGTCAAGGCGGGCCAGCCGCTGTCGGCGGCCAAGGTGCTGGTGCCTGCGCAGGAGAACCGTGTCATCGAATCAATCCATGTGGCGGCGGATGCCCTGTATGTGCTGGCGCGCCATCGCGCCTATTCCGTGCTGTTGCGCCTCCCGCATGCCTCGGGGGGAATCGAGGAGGTCGCGCTCCCCTTCAAGGGATTGGTTCTCGAGGCGTTTGCCGATGCGCGCCAGATGGGAATAACGCTCAATGTGCAGAGCTTTGTCGTCCCGCCATCGACCCTCTCATACGATCCGACGAGAAAATCCTTTGCCGATCTGAAGCTCGGTGTGACGCCGCCTTACGACTCCAGCCGCTACACGGTCCACGACCTGGACGCCAAAGGGCACGACGGCGTGAGCATCCCGGAGACGCTGATCCACCGCAGGGACATCAAGGGCCCGCAGGTTGTCGTCATCCAGGCGTACGGCGCCTACGGGATTTCGCAGCTGGCCAACTTCAGCTTTCGCACGGCCAGCTTCCTTGAGGCCGGCGGCGCTTACGCGTACTGTCACGTCCGCGGTGGTGGCGAGTTGGGCGAGGCATGGCGCCTCGCTGGAAAGGACGCGAGCAAGCCCAACTCCTGGCGCGACCTGATTGCCTGCGCTGAAGATCTCATTGCACGCGGCTACACGACGAGGGACAAGCTGTTTGCCTTCGGAGGGTCCGCCGGCGGCATCACGTTGGGGCGTGCACTCACCGAACGACCCGATCTGTTCGCCGGGGTGATCGCCATCGTTCCAGGTGTGAACACGCTGCGGCAGGAGTTCCAGCCGGTCGGGCCGCTGAACATTCCGGAGTTCGGAACCATCGAGACGGAGAGTGGTTTCAGGAACCTCTACGCGATGGACTCGATCCAGCACGTGCGCCCCGGTGTCCAGTATCCCGCGGTGCTGATCACTTCCGGGTTGAATGATCCACGCGTCTCCCCGTGGGAACCGGCGAAGTTTGCCGCTGCGTTGCAGGCGTCGGGATCGGTACGCCCCGTGCTGCTGCGAATCGACGCGGAAAGCGGGCACGGTTTCGGAAACACGAAGTCGCAGGACGATGCGCTCCATGCCGACATGTGGGCCTTCGTGTTCTGGCGCGCGGGGCTTCCTGGGTGGCGGCCGCGCCGCCGATGTAGATCGGGTCGCCGACGCCTGACAGGTGACTGAAGGTGTTGGGGCGCCTGGGTCCGTCAACGCCGGTACTCATGCATCACCTCGCGGTCTTTCCCGGATCGCTTGGCTTCGTAGAGAGCCATGTCCGCGGCTTCGATGAGCTGAAGAGATGAGCCGCCGCGTTGCGGGATCGTCGAGGCGCCGCCGACGCTCACGGTAAGGTGCCGGGCCACCGTCGAACCGCCATGCACCAGTTGAAGGTCCCGCACTGCCCCGCGAAGTTTTTCAGCCATGAAGCTTGCTCCGGTCAGCGGTGTGGTCGTCATGATCAGTGCGAACTCCTCACCACCGTAACGGGCGACCAGATCGGTCGACCGGTTGGCATTCAGCTGCAAGGTGCTTGCCACCTGCTTCAAGGCCTCGTCTCCACCCAGGTGGCCGTAGGTGTCGTTGTACAGCTTGAAGTCGTCGATATCAATCATCAACACGGAAAGCGGGCTTTGGTCGCGCAATGACCGGCTCCATTCCAGTTGGATGTGTTCGTTGAAATAGCGCCTGTTGCAGATCTCGGTGAGTCCATCCAAGTGGGTCAACCGCTCCAGCTCGATGTTGGTCTCCGTCAGTTGTTGCTGGCTCTCGCGCAGGGCCCGGTATGCTTCGTCGCGCTGCAACTGGTTCGAGTACGACTTGGAGTGGTAGCGGATGCGCGCGACCAGCTCGATCTGGCTCGGCAGCTTGACGAGATAGTCGTTGGCGCCGGCTGCGAACGCATCGCCCTTCACGGCCGGGTCTTCGGTGGTCGACAGCACCACGATCGGAATCTCGCTGGTGGCCGGATTCGCGCGGTATCGGCGAACCAGCGTCAAACCGTCGATGCCGGGCATGACCAGGTCCTGCAGGATCACCGTCGGCCGGATCTGCTCGGCCACCGCGATCGCCTTCGCCGGATCGGAGCAATAGTGGAAATCGATGCCCGGCTGGTTCAGCAGCGTGCGGCGCACGGCCTCTCCGACCATCGCCTGGTCGTCGACCAACAGCACCATGACGGGGTAGTCCTTCGCCGCGAATGGCGTCGGCGCATCGAGGTTCTTCGTTTCAAGGTTGACCATCATGACCCCCTGGTTCTGGTTTGATGGAAAGCGCAGCGCGCAATCGAGGCGCGATCGCGTCGATGGGCAGGACATCCACCGCGGCGTCCAGCGCTGCAGCGGCCCTCGGCATGCCATAGACGGCGCAACTCGCCCGGTCCTGCGCGATGGTGTGGTGCCCCTGGTCGCGCAATGCCTTCAAACCGAGCGCGCCGTCGCGCCCCATGCCGGTCAGCAGCACGCCGACGACGTCGCCCGGCCACAGGGCACACGCACTGTGGAAGAACACGTCGACCGACGGGCGGTAGACATACTCCTGCGGGATGGGCGTGTACGCAAGTCGCTCACTCGTCACAAGCCGCAGATGGTCATTGGTGGCGGCGAGCAGCACCGCGCCGCGGGTCGGCCGATCACCCTCCCGGGCGACCTGAACCGGCAGCACCGAATGCTGTCCGAGCCACTCCGCCATGCCGGCGGCGAACTGCTCGTCCACATGTTGGACGATGACCACGGCGGCAGGGAAGTCCGCCGGCAGACCGCGCAGCAGCGTGGCCAGCGCCGCCGGCCCACCCGCGGATGCGCCGATCGCGACCAATGGCTGTGGACGGGTCCCGCGCTTCGCCGAAGCAGCCCGGGCGACCATGGCGCTGACCGGGACGCTGTCGCCGATCAGCTTGCCGATGATCTCGATCTTGGCCAGCAGGGGCGCGGCGCCCGCACGGAGGTCACTGCCGACCAGCGCCGGCGTATCGACGACATCGAGTGCACCGTGGCCCATCGCATCGAAGATGCGAGCGGTGTTGATACCCATGTTGGCGGTGACGAGCAGGATGGCGCACGGTGTCTCGGCCATGATTCGGCGCGTGGCTTCGACGCCGTCCATCACCGGCATCAGCAGGTCCATGAGCACGAGGTCGGGCCGCAACTCGGCGCAGCGCTGCACCGCCTGCGCGCCGTTCTCGGCGACCCAGATGATGCGGTGTTCCGGCCGCAGCGCCAGCACGCGCCGCAAGGCCTCCACCGCCATGGCCATGTCGTTGACGATCGCGATCTTCATGCGACGGCCTCGCCGATCAGGTCGGTGGCCGCCTGCAACAGCGTCTCGTCGTGAAAGCTGCCCTTGGTCAGGTAGTGGTCGGCCCCGGCCTCCAGCCCGCGCCGGCGATCGTCGGCGCGATCCTTGTACGACATGATCATCACCGGCAGCGACTTCAGGTTCGGATCCTTCTTGACCAGCGTCACCAGCTCGATGCCATCCATTCGTGGCATGTCGATGTCGGTCACCAGCAGGTCGAAGTGACCGGTGCGCACGGCGTTCCAGCCGTCCATGCCGTCGACGGCGACCTCGACGTCGTAGCCGTGCTGCGCAAACAGCTTGCGTTCGAGCTCCCGCACCGTCAGCGAATCGTCGACCACCAGCACGCGCTTGCGCCTCTTGGTGTCGGCTGCGTTGGCGCCCGGTGACGCCTGGCTCAGGTGGCCTGACGCGATGAGCTTCTGGACCGAACGCATCATGTCATCGATGTCGATGATGAGCACCGGCGATCCATCCTCCATCAGCGCACCGGCGCTGATGTCCTTGACCTTGCCCAGGCGCGGGTCGAGCGCCTGCACCACGAGCTCGCATTCGCCGAGGAAGCGGTCCACCACCAGGCCGTAGATGTCCTCGTGGTCGCCGACGACGATGACTGACAAGTCGCCACCCGCTGCCTTCGGCTCGCCCGCCTGCAGGATCTGGTGCGCAGTGACGAGGCCGACGCGTCGCCCGTCGACGTCGACGTGCTGCCGTCCCTCGAGGACTTCGACTTGCTGCGGAGCGAGTTTCAGGGCGCGAAAGATGCGTGCCAACGGGAAGGCGTACGGCTCGCCGCCGATGTGCACGAGCAGGGTGCGGACAACCGATAGCGTGAGCGGCACTTGCAGTTGAAAGCGCGTCCCGAGGCCGGCCTGCGTCGACACGCGGACGCTGCCGCGCACCTGTTTCACCATGTCCTGCACGACGTCGAGCCCGACGCCGCGCCCGGACACTTCAGTCACGCGCTGGCTGAGCGTGAACCCCGGCAGGAACAGGAACTCCAGCAGCTCGGACTCCGACAGCTCTGCCGCGAGCTCGGCCTTGGCGTGATTGCGCTCGACCACGGCGCGGCGCAGCGCGTCGAGTGCGATGCCGCGACCGTCGTCGGACACGGTGATCTGCAGCGCCCCTGCGCTGTGGCGGGCTTCGAGCTGCACGACGCCTTCCGCAGGCTTGCCCACGGCGCGACGCTGCTCGGGCGATTCGATGCCATGGTCGAGCGCGTTGCGCAGCAGGTGGCCCAGCGGTGCGTCCAGCCTCTCGAGCATGTCACGGTCCACCGGCGTAGCGGCACCGACGATGTCGAGCCGGACCTGCTTGCCGAGCGAGCGACCGAGGTCGCGCAGCATGCGCGGCGTGGACTGGACACCGTCGGCGAACGGCCGCATGCGACAGGCCACCGCTTCGTCGTACAGCCGGCGCGACAGATCGGCCGAGCGCCGCTCGAAGGGCTCCAGGTCGACCAGCCCCTGCGCCAACAGCTGCTCGCACTCGAGTACGCGGCGCCTGATCTCGTGCAGTGCGGCCCGCGATCGCTCTTCCACGGTCGCTGCCGGCCCATCGTCGAGCAGGGCATCGATTCTTTGCACGGACTCGTGCTGCAGCCGCTTGAGCCGCAGCAGCGAGGTGGCGAAGGGCTTGAGCCAGCGAGCGGCCACCAGGGATTCGCCGGCCAGGCCGAGCAATCGGTTCAGGCTGTCGGCGGTAACGCGCACGACGCGGCCCGAGGTGTCGCGCGCGGCCATGACTGTCTGGCGGGTCGGCAGGACGTCGCTTGGCGGCGCCGGCGCAGCCTCGTTCGGCGCCGGGCCGTCTTCGCCATCGGCCTGCATGGCGCGTGTCAGCGCCTCGACAAAGGCCTTCACTTGAGTCTCGTCAGCGTGGTCCGTCCCGGAGGTTCGAGCGAGGCGTGCGAGCAGATCCACACCGCCGAGCAGCGGGTCGATGTGGCTCTGGCGCAATCGCAGCTGCCCTTCCTGTGCGGCGACGAAGCAGTCTTCCATCGCGTGGGCCACGCGCACCGCGACGCCGAGGCCGACGATGCTGGCGGCACCTTTGAGCGAATGGGCGGCGCGCATGCAGGCCTCGAGCTGGTCGGCCGCTTCCGGGTCCCGCTCCAGGGCCAGCAGTCCCGCCGTCAGCAAGGGCGTGTGGTTCTCCACTTCGATGCGGAACAGCTCCAGCATCGACAGCTCGCTGAGATCTTCGCTGCTCAAGCCAGGCTCCGTTCAAGTGTGTAGAACAGCAGTTGTTCGTCGAGAAGGCCGACGGCGCGCTGTTCCCAGGTCAGGACCGCTTTGGAATAGGTCGCCGTCGCGCGGGCGACGGTGGTGGGCACCGCCTGCAATGTGCCCGGATCGAAGCGCTGGACGCCGCGCATTTCATCGACAGTGAAGCCCAGGCGATGGCCGTCGAGGCCGATCACCACCAGGCGCCGTGATGCGAGGCGTTGCCGTGCGTGCCCGGCCTCGCCCGCCTGCGCTGTGCCGACCAGGTCAAGCACGCTGCCCAGCGAGACGCAGACCAGCAGTTCGCCGCGCACATTGGCAACACCCTGCACGACGCCGTCGCGGCGGTTCGGCAGCGAATGAATCGCCGGCAAGGCGACGACCTCCTGGAACACCGGCGTCGGCAAGGCCAGCCATTCCGTGCCGATGCGAAAGATGACCACCGAGCCCGCATCGGCCCGCCGTGCCTCGGGAGCGTGTGCCATGTGGCGGGTGCAATCGGCGAGGTAGTCGGGTGGCGCTTCCCGATCCAGCAGGGCCAGCGCGGCGGCGGCACGCGCCGGGTCGACAGCGATGATTGACGCGGCCTGCATGTCAGGCCTCGCCGCCTCGATGCAGCCGGCTGGCCCGCCGCTGCAAGCGCTGCGCGCCGGCCGTGTCGCCCTGCTTTTGCAGCAACAGCGCGAGGTGGGTCAGCGCCTCGTGGAGATTCGGGTCCAGGTAGAGCGCCTTGCGGTACTGGTCGGCAGCATCGTCCGTCTTGCCGCTCGCATCCCGGACCAGGCCGAGCAGGTTGAACGCCTCGGCCGTGGGACCGTGCTCGCGCAGATGCGCTTCGCAGTGCGCCGCGGCCTCGGCGAGGTGACCCTGGTCGGCAAGGCGCCGTGCGTGGTCGATGCCCGTCGACGCATCGGCCCGTGCAGACGCCCTCGGCGCGGCAGCGGGCGGCGCCGCTCGGGGCCGAGCGGACTGCGGGGCCGCCAACGCCGGCGCTCGGACGGGCCTGGATGGCGCAGGGGTTGCGCGCAACTTGATGACGCTGCCGGGCACTGGCCCCTTGCGGAAGGCGAACGCGAGCGGAAGCTTCGCAGAGATGAATCCGTGGTCCGACAGCAGGGCCGTCTCCGACGGGCCGACGAACAACCAGCCCCGCGGCGCGAGCAGCCGGCCCAGCACCGCGAGGGCGCGGTCCTGCGTTGCGCGGTCGAAGTAGATCAACACGTTGCGGCAAAAGATGACGTCGTAGAGTTCCGCTCCGGCAACCAGGCCGTCCAGCAGGTTGCCGTGCCGAAATTGCACCAACTGGCGCACCGTGTCGGCCGGACTGTGGCCGCCTGCGGTGGCGACGAAATGGCGATCGCGGAAAGCCAGGTCGTTGCCGCGAAACGAATTGCGGCCGARCACTGCACGCTGTGCTCTCGCCAGCGCACGGTTGCTGATGTCGACGGCATCGAYGCGCAGCGCGCTTGCCTGGAAGCCGGCGTCGAGCAGCGCCATGGCCATCGAATAGGGCTCTTCTCCCGTGGAGCACGGCACGCTCAGCAGGCGCAGCACGCCCTGTGCCTGATGGGACGACCCCTCATCGCGGACCAGGCGCGCCAGCGCCACGAAGGACGCCGGGTCACGGAAGAACCAGGTTTCCGGAACGACCACCGCCTCGATGAGTTCCTGCAATTCGGTGCCCGAGCCGCTGAGCCGCTCCCAATACGCCTGTGCGTCGGCCAGCCCGCAGGCCGACAGCCGCTCCTGCACCGCGCGCTCGACGGACGCCGAACCGATGGAGGCCGCGTCCAGGCCCATCGTCTGCTTCAGCAAGTGCTCGAAACGGGCGGTGTCCATCACGCCGCCGTGGCCTCGTCGAACAACAGCGCACGCAGCGACGGTGGCAGCAGGCGCTGCACCTCGATGCGCTGGATCAGCCCGCGCGCGTCGGCAGTCACCCGGCCGAGATAGGACGCCGCGTCGACGCTGACGCCGGGCGCTACGAAGTCCTCCGGGTCGCGACGCAGCGTTTCTGTCGCCCTTTCGGCCAGCAGGCCGAGCAGGTGCGGCCCGCCGACGGGGTCGGGGCCAGGGTGGGGGTATTGCACAAGAACGATGCGCGTGCTCAGCCGGTTGGCCGACGGGCGGCCGAGCGCGAGTTCGCTCAGGTCGATGACCGGCACCGGGCCGCCGCGGTATTGGCACAGGCCGGCCACCGACGACGGCGCGTGGGGGATCGCCTTCACGCCGAGCCGGGGCAGCACGGCGACGACCTGACCCGCATCGAGCGCGTAGCGTTCACTGCCCAGCTGAAAGAGGAGGAATAGCATCCGGCGGGCCCTCGCTCATCAAGCCTCCACCAGTTTGAAGCGCGAGACGCCGCTGCGAAGGCCACCGGCGGCCTGGTGCAAGCCGTCGATCGCCTGCCCCGACTGGCGCAGCGAGTCGACGGTCTGCTGGGCGGCTTCGGTCAACTGTGTCAGCGCCTGGCTGATCTGCTCGGCGCCACTCGCCTGCGCCTGCACGCCTTCATTGACGGCCTCGAAGCGCGGCGCCAGCGCCTGCACCTGCGCGATGATCTGCGACAGCTGCGCGCCGACCTGCTGCACCTCCTGCATGCCGCGGCGCACCTCTTCGGAGAACTTGTCCATGCCCATCACGCCGGCCGACACAGCGGACTGCATCTCCTTGACCATCTGCTCGATGTCGTAGGTGGCGACGGCGGTCTGGTCGGCGAGCCGGCGGATCTCCGTGGCAACCACGCCGAAGCCACGCCCGTATTCGCCGGCCTTCTCGGCCTCGATGGCCGCGTTCAGCGACAGCAGGTTGGTCTGGTCGGCCACCTTGGTGATGGTGGTGACGACCTGGTTGATGTTGCCGGCCTTGTCGCTCAGCACGGCGAGCTTGGCGTTGATGGCCCCGACGGCCTCCATCACGTTGTGCATGGTCTCGGTCATGCGCTGCAGGCCTTCCTGCCCGCCGCCCGCAAGCAGGGCGGTCTCCTCGGCGACGTGCGACACCTCGCTCATCGTCTTCACCAGCTCGCGCGAGGTGGCGGAGATTTCCTTGGAAGTGGCGCCGATCTCGGTGGTCGTGGCGGCGATTTCGCTGGCGGTGGCCTGTTGCTCCTTGGACGTGGC
>NZ_JBFUFP010000109.1:0-9661 GCF_056403375.1 Rhizobacter sp. P2_H2 | reverse complement strand
CAGGTTGGCGGGGCGCGCTTCCCGGGGCTGCGCCGCGCGGGCCGCGGCCTTCACCTCTTCCAGGTCGACGTAAGCGCCGCGCCGCAGCAGGGCCTGCATCTGGCCGCCGTCGACGAACACGTGGCCCTTGGCCAGCAGCAGCACGCCGGCCTCGTCCCGCACGCCCCACGGCAGCGGGGCCCCCAGGCGAACCTGGGATTGCACCAATCTGAGCAACTCCATCACGACCTCCACGCATCCTGCGCGGTGCGAAGGCACCGAGCTTGCGGGGATGTCGACGCCGCAAGAGGCGCCGGCAAGAGGACATGCATCACCTCCCGGTGCGCATGCTCCTGGTCCGATCAGACGCCGGTGTAGGCCGTCTTCACCGTCGTGTAGAACTCGCGGGCGTAGCTGCCCTGCTCGCGCGGGCCGTAGCTCGAACCCTTGCGGCCGCCGAACGGCACGTGGTAGTCGACGCCGGCGGTCGGCAGGTTGACCATCACCATGCCGGCCTGCGCGTGGCGCTTGAAGTGCGTCGCGTACTTCAGCGAGCTGGTCGCGATGCCGGCCGACAGGCCGAACGGCGTGTCGTTGGTGACGGCCAGCGCCTCGTCGTAGTCCTTCACGCGGATCACCGAGGCCACCGGGCCGAAGATCTCCTCGCGGTTGATCGTCATGCGCTGCGTCGAGTCGATGAACAGCGCCGGCGCGAGGAAGAAGCCCTCGGTCTCGGCCTTCACGCGCTGGCCGCCCGCCAGCAGGCGCGCGCCTTCGGCCTGGCCGAGCTCGATGTAGCGCTCGTCCTGCTCGAGCTGCGCCTTCGAGACCACCGGGCCGATGTCGATGCCGGCGCCCAGCGCATGCCCGACCTTCAGGCCGCGCACGCGCTCGGCCAGCGCCTCGACGAAACGGTCGTGGATGCCGGCAGTGACGATCAGCCGGCTCGAGGCCGTGCAGCGCTGGCCGGTCGAGAAGAACGCGCTCTGCGCGCACAGCTCCACCGCCTGCTTCAGGTCGGCGTCGTCGAGCACCACCTGCGGGTTCTTGCCGCCCATCTCCAGCTGCACCTTCGCGCCGCGCGCGACCGCGGCCTGCGCGACCTGCCTGCCCACGTTCTGCGAGCCGGTGAAGCTGATCGCATCGATGCCCGGGTGGTCGACGATCGCCTGCCCGACCTCGCGGCCGGCGCCCATCACCAGGTTGAACACGCCGGCCGGCAGGCCGGCGCGCGTGATGATCTCGGCCAGCGCCCAGGCCGAGCCCGGCACCAGGTCGGCGGGCTTGAACACCACGCAGTTGCCGAACGCGAGCGCCGGCGCGATCTTCCAGGCCGGGATCGCGATCGGGAAATTCCACGGGCTGATGATGCCGACCACGCCGACCGGCTCGCGCGTGATCTCGATGCCGATGTTCGGCCGCACCGACGGCAGCAGCTCGCCCGGCGTGCGCAGGCATTCGCCGGCAAAGAACTTGAAGATGTTGCCGGCGCGGGCGGCCTCGCCGATGCCTTCCGGCTTCGTCTTGCCTTCCTCGCGTGCGAGCAGCGTGCCGAGCTCTTCGCGGCGCGCCAGGATCTCGTTGCCGATGCGGTCGAGCGCGTCGGCGCGGGCCTGCACGTTGAAGAGCGCCCAGGCCGGTGCGGCAGCGCGCGCGGCCTTCACCGCCTCGTCGACCTGCTCGGCCGTCGCGCTCGCGAACAGGCCGACGGTGTCGGCGAGATCCGACGGGTTGATGTTCGGCACGAAGCGCGAACCGGCGACCCAGGCGCCGTTGATGTAATTCAGATGCTCAGACATGTCTGCCCCTCGTCCAATGAGTACATCGGCCGATCCCCCGAGGGGATGCCGGCCGGCTTGGGGCGGCCCGGCGCTCGGCCGGCCCGCGGCGAATCCTTACTGCGGCCCGAGGCGCTTGATCAAGGCCGACAACATCTCGACTTCTTCACCGGTCAGGTCCGTCAGCGGCGGGCGCACCGGGCCGGCCGGGTGGCCGACCAGCGTCGCGCCGGCCTTGATGATGCTGACCGCGTAGCCGGCCTGACGGTTGCGGATGTCGAGGTACGGCAGGAAGAAGTCGTCGATCAGGCGGCTCTGCGTCGCGCGGTCGTCGGCCGCGACGGCGCGGTAGAACTCCATCGCGGTCTTCGGCACGAAGTTGAATACCGCCGACGAATACACCGGCACGCCGAGCGCCTTGTAGGCCGCGGCATAGACCTCGGCCGTCGGCAGCCCGCCCAGGTACGCGAAGCGGTCGCCGAGCTTCTGGCGCACCGTCACCATCGCCTCGATCTCGCCGACGCCGTCCTTGAAGCCCACCAGGTTCGGGCAGCGGTCGGCCAGCTGCTGCAGGCTCGCCGCGCTGAGCTTGCACACCGCGCGGTTGTAGACGATCACGCCGATCTTCACCGACTTGCACACCGCCTCGACGTGCGCGACCAGCCCTTGCTGGCCGGCCTCGGTCAGGTAGTGCGGCAGCAGCAGCAGGCCCTTGGCGCCCAGCGCCTCGGCCTGCTTCGCCATCGCGATCGCCTGGCGGGTCGGGCCGCCGACGCCGGCAATGATGGGCACGCTGTGCTTGCAGGTGTCGACCGCCACCTTGATGACCTGGCCGTATTCCTCGCCCACCAGCGAGAAGAACTCGCCGGTGCCGCCGGCAGCGAACAGCGCGGTCGCGCCATACGGGGCCAGCCATTCGAGCCGCTTCGCATAGGTCGACGGCTGGAAGTTGCCCTGCGCGTCGAAGTCCGTCACCGGGAAGGACAGCAGGCCGGACGAGATGGTGGTTTTGAGTTCCTGGGGTGACATGCGCGTCTCCAATGAAGTTGGGCGGTCGGGTCTAGTTGTCAGTCATCGTACAACATCATTTGTGGAGGCACAAGAGAGGCTGTCGCAACCCACTACACAGCTGCGCTGATCAAGCAACGCCCCGGGATCCGGCTCCGCCGGGCCCAGGGGTGGCGCCCCTCGGGGGCAGGAGCGAAGCGACTGGGGGGCCGTCATCAGCGCGGCGCAGGCGCTCGCGGCTGTTGGCCAGGTGCGTGCGCATCGCGGCGCGGGCCGCCTCGGGGTCGCGCCCGGCGATCGCATTGACGATGCTCTCGTGTTCGACGTTGACGCGCTGCAGGTACTCGCGCCGGCCCTCGCCGGCCACCTTCGCGGTATTGAGGCGTGCGCGCGGGATGATCATCGTGCCGAGGTAGGTCATCAGCTCGACGAAGTGCACGTTCTGCGTCGCGCGGGCGATCTCCATGTGGAGCTGGAAATCGGGCGCGATCGCGTCGCCGTCGTGCTCGATGGCCGCCGAGAACGCGGCCAGCGCGCCGCGCATCACCTCGATGTTGGCATCGGTGCGGCGCACCGCCGCGAGACCCGCCGCCTCGGCCTCGAGCCCGATGCGCAGGTCGAGCACCGCGATCACTTCGCGGGCGGTGGCGATCTGCTCGGGATCGATGCGGAAATTCTGCGTGCCGCCCGTACCGACGACGAAGGTGCCCACGCCGTGCCGCGTCTCGACCATCCCGCCGGCCTGCAGCTTCGACAGCGCCTCGCGCACCACGGTGCGGCTGACGCCGAACTMATCCATGATCGCGGCCTCGGTGGGCAGCTTGTCGCCCGATCGCATCACGTTGTCGCGGATGCGCGCGCTCAGCGTCTCGACCAGGCCGATGGCCAGGCTGCGCGGACGGCGGCGCGGCAGATCGGTCGCAGCGGGAGAAGACGGAACGTGCATCGAACGGCTCATGACGGGGTCGTTGAAAGGGCTTTCAATGTACGACAGGCGGCGCCCCGGACTGCGGGGCTTCCGCGGATCGACAAAGGCGGCCCGTCGTCGTACAACAATGTACGTCGTTGACGACACCGTTTGGCAGCCCGGCGCGGCGCACAAGCCTCGGGATTACCCTCATCCCGCCAGCTTGACAAGCCCCCTGCCCGTCACCAATCATTCGGCCTGTTGTACGACAACTGATGACGTACCTGTTGCCGACAGCGTGACCCGCGGTCGGCCGTGAAAGACTCTCTCGATGACGACCCCGCCGACCTCCACCACGTCCCTGCGCTTCAAGCGCCTGCTGCTGACCGGCGCTGCCGGCGGCCTCGGCCGCGTACTGCGGCCACGCCTGAAAGCCTATTGCGACGTGCTGCGCCTGTCTGATCTCGCCGACCTGGGCGCGGCGGCCGCCGGCGAAGAAGTCAGCCAGGTGCCGCTGCAGGATGCCGCCGCGGTGCACGGGCTGCTGGCGGGCGTCGATGCCGTCGTGCACCTGGGCGGCGTCTCGGTCGAGGCGGCGTTCGATCCGATCCTGCAGGCCAACATCGTCGGCACCTACAACCTGTATGAAGCGGCGCGCAAGCACGGCGTGAAGCGCGTGCTGTTCGCAAGTTCCAACCACGTGACCGGCTTCTACCGCCAGGACGAGGTGCTCGACACGAATGCGCTGCCGCGCCCGGACGGCCTGTACGGTGTCAGCAAGGCCTTCGGCGAGAACCTCGCGCGCTTCTACTTCGACCGCTACGGCATCGAGACCGCCTGCCTGCGCATCGGCTCGTCGTTCGCCGAGCCGAAGGACCGCCGGATGCTCGCCACCTGGATGAGCTTCGACGACCTGGAGCGGCTGGTGGTGTCGTGCCTGACGGCGCCGCTGGTCGGCTACAGCGTGGTCTACGGCATGTCGGACAACCGCACGCAGTGGTGGGACAACACCAAGGCGAAGCACCTCGGCTACGTGCCGCAGGACAGCTCCGAGCCGTTCCGCGCCGCGGTCGAAGCCCGCCAGGCCCCGCTCGACTACAACGATCCGGCCGTGCTGTACCAGGGCGGCGCCTTCGTGCGCACCGGCCCGTTCGAATGAGCGTCGCGCTGCCGATGGACAAGCTCGACGCATCGCGCGACCAGGTGGGCGAAAGCCCGCTGTGGTCGGTGGCCGAGCAGGCGCTGTACTGGGTCGACATCGAGGGCCGCCAGGTGCGCCGCTTCGACTGGGCCACGCGCCGCGTCGAGAGCTGGGCCTGCGCCGAGCGCGTGGCCTGCATCGCGCTGCATGCGCAGGGCGGGCTGGTGGCGGCGATGGAGAGCGGCGTGTTCCACCTGCGCCTGTCGGCCGCGGGCCTGACGTCGACGCGCCTGCGCAGCATCACCCACCCGCGCGACGGCATGCGCTTCAACGACGGCCGCTGCGACCGCCAGGGCCGTTTCTGGTCCAGCACGATGGTGCGCGACATGTCGCTCGCATCGCCGTCCGGCGCGCTGTTCCGGCTCGATGCGAACGGGCTCTCGGCGCCGCTGGTCTCGGGGCTCATCACCGGCAACGGCCTGGCGTTCAGCCCGCGCGGCGAGGTGATGTACCTGTCGGACTCGCACCCGAGCGTGCGCCGCATCTGGGCCTTCGACCTGGACGCCGACGGCACGCCCACCGACCGCCGCGAGTTCGTCGACATGAACCGCCACCCGGGCCGGCCCGACGGTGCCGCGGTCGATGCCGACGGCGGCTACTGGATCTGCGCCAACGACGCCGGCCTGGTGCACCGCTTCACGCCCGACGGCCGGCTCGACCGGTCGCTGCCGGTGCCGGTGCCCAAGCCGTCGATGTGCGCCTTCGGTGGTCCGCAGCTGCGCCACCTGTTCATCACCTCGATCCGGCTGCCGAGCGCGGCCGACGACGCAAGCGACGGCTCGGTCTTCGTCACCGAGCCCGGCGTGGCCGGCCTGCCCGAGGCTGCCTTCGCTTTCTGATCCGCTGACGATTTCGCTAGCCCCATCCACCCCGGAGACAAGACCATGACAAACAGAATCCGCACCCTGGCCGCCGCGATCGCGCTGGCCACCCTCGGCACGGCGCAGGCCACCGAGTTCCGCTCGACCGACATCCACCCCGACGACTACCCGACCGTGCTGGCCGTCAAGCAGATGGGCCAGACGCTGTCGAAGCTGACCAACGGCAAGCACAGCATCAAGGTGTTCAACAACGGCTCGCTCGGTGCCGAGAAGGACACCATCGAGCAGACCAAGATCGGCGCGATCCCGATGACGCGCGTGAACATCGCGCCGATGAACAACATCTGCCCGGCCACCGTGGTGCCGACGATGCCGTTCCTGTTCCGCTCGAAGGAACACATGCGCGCGGTGCTGGACGGCCCGATCGGCGAGGAGATCCTGAAGAGCTGCGAGGCGCAGGGTTTCATCGGCCTGGCCTACTACGACAGCGGCGCGCGCTCGATGTACACGGTGAAGAAGCCGATCAAGACGCTGGCCGACGCGAAGGGCCTGAAGATCCGCGTGCAGCAATCCGACCTGTGGGTCGCGCTGCTCGAGGCGATGGGCGCGAACGCGACGCCGATGCCGTTCGGCGAGGTCTACACCGCACTGAAGACCGGCCTGGTCGACGGCGCCGAGAACAACTACCCGTCGTACGAGAGCTCGCGCCAGTTCGAGGTCGCCAAGTACTACTCGAAGACCGAGCACTCGATGGCGCCCGAGGTGCTGCTGTTCTCCAAGCGCGTGTTCGACGGCCTGAGCCCGGAGGACCAGAAGGCGATCCGCCAGGCCGCGAAGGAATCGGTGCCGTTCATGCGCAAGCTGTGGGACGAGCGCGAGGAGAAGTCGCTGGCCACCGTGAAGGCCGCCGGCGCGCAGATCATCGAGGTCGACAAGGCCTCGTTCCAGGCTGCGATGAAGCCGGTGTACGACAAGTTCCTGGCCGACCCGAAGCTGCGCGACCTGGTCAAGCGCATCCAGGACACGAAGTAATTCCCGCGCTCTGCTGATCACTCACTGACCCACCGCGGCGGCCTGCGCCGCCGCGGTGAAGGAACCCCGATGTACACGAAATTCTGCGCGGCCATCGCCAAGGCCTGCCTGCGGCTCGGCGTGGCGGGCCTGGTGCTGCTGCTCGCGGCGGTGCTGTACCAGGTGTTCGGCCGCTACGTGCTCAACAGCACGCCCACCTGGGCCGAGAGCCTGGCGCTGGTGCTGGTGCTCTACGTGACCATGCTCGGCTGCGCCGTCGGCGTGCGCGACGCCGGCCACATCGGCATGGAACTGCTCGGCTTCCTGCTGCCCGAGAAGGCGAAGCTGCCGACCGAGATCCTGATCCACCTGCTGACGATGCTGTTCGGCGGCCTGATGGCGTGGAACTGCGCGCTGATGTTCGGCTCGGTGCGCGACTACATGATCCCGACGCTGGGCATCTCCGAATCCTGGCGCTACGTGCCGCTGGTCGCGGCCGGCATCCTGATCATCCTTTTCTCGATCGAACACATCGTCGCGCTGCTGCGCGGCGTGGAAGTGGAGCCGGCATGGCACTGACAATTCTCTGCGTCACCTTCTTCGGGCTGCTGATCCTCGGCGTCCCGGTGGCGTTCTCGATCGGGCTGTCGGCGCTCGCGACCATCCTGTACGAAGGGCTGCCGATGGCGGTCATCTTCCAGCAGATGACCTCGGGCATGAACGTGTTCTCGTTCCTCGCGATCCCGTTCTTCATCTTCGCCGGCGAGCTGATGCTGTACGGCGGCATCGCCGACAAGATCGTCAACTTCGCGAACGCGGCGGTCGGCCACATCCGCGGCGGGCTCGGCATGTCGAACGTGATCGCCTGCACGCTGTTCGGCGGCGTCTCCGGCTCGCCGGTGGCCGACGTCTCGGCGATGGGCGCGGTGATGATCCCGATGATGAAGAAGCAGGGCTACCACGCCGACTACGCGGTCAACGTGACGACCCATGCGGCGCTGGTCGGCGCGCTGATGCCCACCAGCCACAACATGATCATCTACACGCTGGCCGCGGGCGGCAAGGTGTCGATCGCGAAGCTGATCCTCGCCGGCCTGATCCCGGCGCTGGTGCTGACGCTGTGCAACCTGGCGGCGGCCTACCTGGTGGCGGTGAAGCGCGGCTACCCCGCCGGCACCTTCCCGGGCTGGCAGATCGTGGCGCGCACCTTCGCGGCCTCGCTGCCGGGGCTGTTCGTCGTCGTGCTGATCCTGGGCGGCATCCTGTCGGGCGTGTTCACCGCGACCGAATCGGCCGCCGTCGCGGTGCTGTACGCGCTGATCCTGAGCGTGGTGGTGTACCGCTCGCTGAAGTGGGAGCAGTTCCTGAAGGCGGCCGCCAAGGCGGTGAAGACCACCGGTGTCGTGCTGCTGCTGATCGGCATCTCGGCCGCGTTCGGCTACATCATCAGCCTGTACGAGGTGCCGACGCTGACCGGCCAGGCGCTGTCGGCGGTGACGTCGAGCCCGTGGGTGATCTTCCTGCTGGTCAACATCATCCTGTTCCTGCTCGGCACCTTCCTCGACATGGCTGCCACCATCCTGGTGTGCACGCCGATCTTCCTGCCGATCTGCCAGCACTACGGCATGAGCGAGATCCAGTTCGGCATGGTGATGCTGATCAACTGCGCGCTCGGGCTGAACACGCCGCCGGTGGGCACGACGCAGTTCGTCGGCTGCGCGATCGGCGGTGTCTCGGTGGGCACCGTGATGAAGACCATCTGGCCGTTCTACGGCGCACTGATCGCCGCGCTGATGCTGGTGACCTACGTGCCGGCGTTCTCGCTGTGGCTGCCCGGCGTGGTGCTGCGCTGATCGGCGCCACGAGGCCTCTCTTTCAAAGACCCTTCAGGAGACATCCCATGATCATTCGCCGAACCCTTCTCGCGCTGGCGGCCGTGGCCGCCGCAGGCACCAGCTTCGGCGCGCACGCCGCGCCGGCCTGGCCTGAGAAGCCGGTGCGCATCGTCGTGCCGTTCGCGGCCGGCGGCACCTCGGACATCCTCGCGCGCCTGCTGGCCGACAAGCTGCAGGTCGCGCTGAAGCAGACCGTGCTGGTCGAGAACAAGGCCGGTGCCGGCGGCGTGATCGGCGCCGACTCGGTCGCCAAGTCGGCACCCGACGGCTACACCTTCCTGCTCGGCACGATCGCGAGCCACGCGATCAACCCGGTGCTGCAGCCGAAGATGCCGTACGACGCGGCCAAGGACTTCGCGCCGGTGATCCTGCTGGGCAGCATCTCCAACGTGCTGCTGGTCGGCACCGAGGCGCCGTACAAGAGCGTCAAGGAGCTGATCGCGGCGGCCAAGGCCAAGCCGGGCGACATCGCCTTCGCGTCGTCCGGCCAGGGCAGCTCGCAGCACATGTCGGGCGAGACCTTCAAGCTGCTGACCGGCGCCGAGCTGACGCACGTGCCGTACAAGGGCAGTGCGCCGGCCATCCAGGACGTGATCGGCAACCAGATCCCGATGAGCTTCGAGACGGTGACGGTGGMGCTGCCCTTCGTGCAGAGCGGCAAGGTGCGCGCGCTGGCCGTGACCTCGGCCAAGCGCAGCATCGCGATGCCCGACGTGCCGACGCTGCAGGAGGCCGGCGTGCCCGGCTTCGACGTGGCCAGCTGGCAGGCCTTCTACGCGCCGGCCGGCACGCCGCCGGCGATCGTCAAGCGCATGAACGCCGAAGTCGCGAAAATCATCGCGATCCCCGAGGTGAAGGCGAAGATGGAAGGGCTGGGCCTGCAATACAGCCCCAACACGCCGGAGCAGTTCGCGACCTTCGGCCACGCTGAACTGGTGAAGTGGGCGAAGATCGTGAAGGACGGCAACGTCAAACCGTGACGTTGCGCAACAGGTGAGCAGCATGGCCGACCCGAAGAAGCCCCTGACGATCAGGATGCACGATCTCGACAACGTCGCGAT
>NZ_JBFUFP010000108.1:0-9697 GCF_056403375.1 Rhizobacter sp. P2_H2 | reverse complement strand
GCATGTAGCCGAGCGTGAAGATCGCCTGCGTGTCGCTCTTCACGTCGACCTTGCTGTTGGGCAGGCTGGAGGCGCTCAGGTCGTCGCTCTTCACCTGCGGCGCGATCTGGTTGGCTCCCGCCTTCACCATCCAGGTGCCGGCCGATTGCGCGAGTGCCGCGGTGCTGCCGAACAGTGCCAGCGCCGCGATCGCAAGGGTCTTGATGCCATGGGTCATGGGAATGTCCTTTGGTGGGCGGATCGATGGGCGCGGGCTCAGAGCCAGCCGCTTTCGACCATGCGCTTGGCGACGAAGCGCGCGAGCAACTGGTAGGCGAACGGCGTCGGGTGCACCGTGTCGGCGAACTCGTAGCGCGAGGTGTCGCCGGCGATCAGCGTGTCGGTCGAGCAGACCAGCGAGCTGGCGAAGGGCATCTTGACCGTGTTGGCGGTGTTCGCGCTGGCCAGGTCGCAGGCCGGCGTCGTCACGTTGGTCAGGCCGTACATCTCGGGATGGGCGACCTGGTCGCGTCCCTGCGTGTAGGCGTCGACTTCGAGCACGCCGGTGGTGCCGGTCAGGCCGGCGTGCAACTGGGCGTTGAACTGCGTCACCATCGTGTTGATCAGCGTCTGCACGTCCGCACTCTGCGAATAGCCGAGCGGTGTCTGGCTGACGTCGGGCAGGTTCACGACGACGACGTGCGTCGCGCCCTTCGCGAGGATCAGCGTCTTGATGTAGGCCGCCAGCTCGCCGCCGGCCTGGGCCATCGCGGTGACGGCCTGCGTCGGCGTGGCCTGGGCCGCGCTCACGGCCGCCAGGTTGATGAACACGTCGTTGCCGCCCGCCATCACCGTGACCAGCTCGGTGCCGCTGAAGCTGCCGCCGACGGCGGTCAGGTGGTTGTTGATCTGCGTGACGACCGGCACGGTGAGCTGGCCGACGTAGCCGCTGGTGTCGCCGGCGGCAATGAGGGCCTTGTTGCCGGGGCCAACCGGGTTGGTCACCCGCGCTCCGCCCTGGGCGTAGCCGTAGCAGCCGGCATGGGCCGCGGCGGCCTGCGCGAAGCCGGCCAGCGGTCCCGACGATTCCAGTCCGGTCTGCGCCGCGCACGGTGCGCCGGTGCCGGCCTGCACCGCCAGCAGCTCGGTCCAGTTCTTCGCGGCGCTGCTGTTCACGGTGTACTTGCCGCCGTGGGTGGTCGCGACCAGCGCCGCCGTGGCGTACGTTCCGACATCGCTCAGGCTGTCACCGAACGACACCGTCGCGCTGTACTGCACGCGCGGCGACTGGTCGCCATCACCCCCGCCGCCACACGCGGCGAGCAGCAGCGACGCGAGCGTCACCGCACCCCAGGAACGGAAGTTCTTCATGCAATCCCCTTGGTTGGTCGGCGGGCGCAAAACAGCACCCTCCTGTCGTGATGGATGGTTGCGGCCGACTATAGAGAGACACCGTTGCAGTGCCTCGTCGGAGAAACCCCGCTCGCCGTGTAAAGAAGCGTAGCAGCCCGGAGCGTGTCTCCCGGCGGGCCGAGCGCCGGGCCGCCCCAAGCCGGCCCGCATCCCCCCGAGGGGTGGTCATCAGGTCAGAACGGGTTGTTGACGGCGCGGCTGGACGCCATCGAGCCGAGCTGGCCGTGGGCGGACGGGCCGAAGCGCAGGTTGTCGGCCCACAGCCAGGTGGAGCCGGTCGCATCGAGGGTGCCCGATTCCGGCACCTTCTTCAGCGTCGTCATGGTGCAGTTCGGCAGCACGGCGGTGCTCAGGCAGGCCGCGGCGTTGTTGTTCACCAACCCGTAGTTGGGGTAGTTGCGCACCATGTCCTGCAGGCGCTCGTCGAACACCACCAGGCCGACCGACTTGCCGCCGTCCTTCACGTCCTCGAGCTTCAGCCGCAGCGCCGCATTGAACTGGAAGCTGAGGGCCGACAGGAAGGCCGCGCGCCCCGGGTTCGCCAGGTCCTCGGCAGCCGCATACGGCGTCAGGCCCTGGTCGGCGGCGGTCGCGACGACCACCTTCGCGCCGAGGTCGGCCAGCCGGATGATCTGCCCGCCCAGCGCATCGCCGGCCGCGGCGGCGGCGGCCTGCAGGCTGCCCGCGTCCTGGCCGGGGAACTGCTGGTACAGCGCGACGATGTCGTTGGCGCCGGCCATCACCGTGACCAGGTCCTTGTTCGACAGCGAGTCGCCGGAGGTGAACTGCGTGATCTGCGAGGCCACGTCGTTGACGCCGGCGCCCACCGTCGCCAGCGTCTGCGCCGTGACCGCCGCGCTGTTCGGGTTGCACTCCGCGAAGACCAGGCCGAAGGTGCCGGCCACCATCTGGATCCAGATCGGGAAGCTCGAGCAGTCCAGCGCGGTGGTCGGCGTGGCCGGGGTGGTGGTGGTGTCGAAGATCACCGCGTTGATGCTGTACTTGGCGCCGGTGCTCGACATCACGCTGGCTTCGTCGCCGAACGAGATCAGCCGCCGTGGCACGAAGCGCTCGACCTGCGTGCCGCCACCGCACGATGCGAGCAGCGTGGCCGCCAGCACGGCCGCACCGAGGCGCACCCAGCTCTTTTGCTTCGGATCAGCCTTGAAAATCATGAACACTCCAGAGGGGAAAACGGTGAGGGGAGGAAGTCAGGCGGCGGCAGCCCGTTGCAGGCGGTCGCGCACACCGTCCCATTCGGGATCGGCGGGCGGCTCTTCCACCCAGATCAGATGCACGCCCTCGGCATCGAGTTCGCGCAGCGCGGAAAAAAGTTCGTGGGCCGCCTGCGACGCCTGCGACGGCATCACGCGGTGGCGCAGCCCGCGCACCGCCTTGGCGGGCACGGTCCGCGAATATACCGCCAGCTTCAATGTCGAGCCTTCGAGCATCTGCAACGCGGTATTCAGCATCGGCCCGGCCATCAGGCGCAGCTTGGCGCGCGGGGCGTAGTGGGCCTCGAGCGTGCCGGAGGCGCGCGGCGCGGCCTCGTCGCGGTCGGCCAGCGGCTGGCCGGCGGCCGCCTCCAGCTGCCGGCGCGTCAGCACGCCGGGGCGCAGCAGCACCGGGCGGCCGCGCGAGCAGTCGACGATGCTCGATTCGATGCCGACCTCGCAGTCRCCGCCGTCGAGCACCAGCAGCGCGTCGCCGAACTCCTCGACCACGTGCGCGGCGCGCGTCGGGCTGATGCGGCCGAAGCGGTTCGCGCTCGGTGCCGCGACGCCCGGCACGCCCAGCGCCTTGGCCTCGCGCAGCAGTGCCTGCGCGACCGGGTGCGACGGGCAGCGCAGGCCGATGCTGTCCTGGCCGCCGGCCGACGCACCGGCCACGCCGGGCGCGCGCGGCACGATCAGCGTCAGCGGGCCGGGCCAGAAGCGGGCCGCGAGCTGCTGTGCGACGGCCGGCCAGTCGGCGGCGAACACCTGCGCCGATCCGACGTCGGGCACGTGGACGATCAGCGGGTGGTCGGCCGGCCGGCCCTTGGCGGCGAAGATCTTCGCGACCGCCGCGTCGTCATCGGCGCGGGCGGCCAGGCCGTAGACCGTCTCGGTCGGCATGCCGACCAGCTCGCCATCGGCCAGCGCGCGGGCGGCCTGGTGGACGGCCTGGGTGGCCGCGGCAGCGGCGGGATCGCGGGCATCGAGCAGCACGGCAGGTCCTCGTCTCAGCCGCTCACCAGGCCGCGAGGCCCAGGTGCTCGGCCGCCTGCAGCGCGACCGCGTGGGCGAGCTCGGCCGTCGCGGCGGTGACCGTCAGGTGGCCCATCTTGCGGCCCGGGCGGGCGCTGGCCTTGCCGTAGAGGTGCAGGTGCACGCCCGGCAGCGCCAGCACCGCGGCCCAGTCGGGCTCGGTTTCGGTCGCGTTTTCGACTTTGCCGTCGCGGAACCACAGGTCCCCGAGCAGGTTCAGCATCACCGCCGGCGAGTGCAGCCGCGGCGCGGCCAGCGGCGCACCGGCCAGCGTGCGCACCTGCAGGTCGAACTGCGACTGGTCGCAGGCGTCGAGCGTGTAGTGGCCGGAGTTGTGCGGGCGCGGCGCCATCTCGTTGGCGACCAGCCGGCCGTCCTTCAGCACGAAGAATTCGACGCACAGCACGCCGACGTAGCCGAGCGTCGCGGCGATGCGCCCGGCATGCGCGATGGCCTGCTGCTGCACGTCGGGCGTCACGTCGGGCGAGGGCACGCGCGTCACCGCGAGGATGCCGTCGCGGTGCAGGTTCTGCTGCAGCGGGAAATGCACGCTCGCGCCGTCGGCGCCGCGCGCGACGATCACGCTCACCTCGTAGGCCAGCGGCAGCATCTGCTCGAGCACGCAGGGCACCTGCTTCAGCGCGTCCCACGCGGCGGCGAGCGCGGCGCGGTCGGCCACCCGCACCTGGCCCTTGCCGTCGTAGCCGAGGCGCGCGGTCTTCAGGATGCCGGGCAGCAGCGCGTCGTCGACGGCGTCGAGCTGGGTGCGGGTCTCGATCAGCGCGAACGGCGCGCACGGCACGCCGCAGCGGCCGAAGTGCGCCTTCTCGGCGGCCCGGTCCTGGCAGACCGCGACCGCATCGCCCGCCGGCGCCACCGGCCGCATCGCGGCCAGCGTGCGCAGCGCGGCGGCCGGCACGTTCTCGAACTCGGTGGTGATGGCCGCGCTGACGGCGGCCAGCTGCGTGAGCCCGGTCGAATCGAGGTAGTCGGCGCGCACATGGTGGTGCGCGACCAGGCCGGCCGGGCTGGCGGCGTCGGGGTCGAGCACCGCGGTGGCGTAGCCCATCTGCTGCGCGGCGTGCACGAACATGCGGCCGAGCTGGCCGCCGCCCATCACGCCCAGGGTCTGGCCGGGGGGGATGAAGCGCTGCGTCATTTGAGTTCGGCGGACATCGCGCGGGCGACCTCGGTCTGGCGGGCGCGGTAGGCCTCGAGCCGGGCGCGCAGCGCGGGCTGCTCGCAGGCCAGCATCGCGACGGCGAACAACGCGGCGTTGGCTGCGCCTGCCGCGCCGATCGCGAAGGTCGCGACCGGGATGCCCTTGGGCATCTGCACGATGGAATGCAGCGAATCGACGCCCTGCAGGTGGCGGCTCGCGACCGGCACGCCGAGCACCGGCACGGTGGTCTTGGCGGCCAGCATGCCGGGCAGGTGGGCGGCACCGCCGGCGCCGGCGATGATCGCGCGCAGGCCGCGCGGCGCGGCCGTTTCGGCGTAGGCGAACATGTCGTCGGGCATGCGGTGGGCAGAGACCACGCGCGCCTCGTAGGGCACGCCGAACTCGGCGAGAATCTCGGTCGCGAGGCGCAGGGTCTCCCAGTCGCTGCTGGAACCCATCACCACGCCAACCACGGGGGCGCTGCTCACGGCTCGCTCCAAGGGCTGAACAACCTTGAATTGTAGGCGGCGCGGCCCATCTGACCTCTAGGGCCTGTCAGCACTGCCCGCCTTCCCTTTGCCGGAACACGATGGACATCACGATTCAGAACTTCGAAGCCGACCTGATCAACGCCTCGGTCGAGCAGCCGGTGCTGCTGGACATTTGGGCACCGTGGTGCGGCCCCTGCAAGGCGCTGACGCCGGTGCTCGAGAAGATCGAGGTCGCCTACGCCGGCCGCTTCAAGCTGGCCAAGCTGAACGCCGACGAGCAGCCCGAGATCTCCGGCCAGCTGTCGCAGATGTTCGGCGTGCGCAGCATCCCGTTCTGCGTGCTGTTCAAGGGCGGCCAGCCGGTCGACGGCTTCGTCGGCGCGCTGCCCGAGGCGCAGGTGCGCGAATTCCTCGACCGGCACGTGCCGAGCGCCGAGGAAGCGGCCGCCGGCGAAGACCTGGCCGCGGCCGAGGAGCTGCTGGCCGAGGGCGATGCCGACAGCGCGCTGGAGCGCCTGCAGGAGGCGGTGGCGATCGACCCGGGCAATGACGTGGCCCGCTACGACTACCTGCGCGCGCTGCTGACGGCCGGGCGTGTCGATGACGCGCGCCGCGCGTTCGACCCGGTCGCGAGCAAGGTGATGCTGGACGCGCGGCTGGCCGCGGCCGGCCACTGGCTGGCGGCCAGCGAGAAGGCCGCGTCGGCGCGCAGCCCCGAGCAGCTGGCGGCGGCGATCGCCGCGAACAAGCGGGATTTCGACGCCCGCTTCGAACTCGCCCAGACGCACTTCGCCGCGCAGCGCTTCACGCAGGCGATGGACGAGCTGCTCGAGATCGTGATGCGCGACAAGGCCTGGAACGGCGAGCTGGCGCGCAAGACCTACGTGGCGATCCTCGAGCTGATGAGCAAGCCGGCGCCGAAGGCCGAGGCCGCGGCGCCGAAGGGTGCGCTGGAGGTCACGGGCAAGGTCAATACCGCGCCGGCCGACCCGGTCATCGACCAGTACCGGCGCAAGCTGAGCATGGCGCTGTTCTGATCCGGGCTACGTGAGCGCCGCGTCGAGCAGGCGCAGCACCTCGGCCTGCTCGTCGGCGAAGGCCTTCCAGGCCGCCTCGGCCTGCTGCGAGTGCTTCTTGGCGGCATCGACCTGGCCGAGTGCCGCGTAGACCTGCGCCAGCCGGCTGTGCGTGGCGGCGCGGTCGTCCAGGTCGCAGTCGGCGCGGTTCGCGGCCTCGGCGGCCTGCGCATCCCCGCGTGCTGCATCGGCCTGCTTCAGCTGGATGCGGCACCACGCCAGGTCGGCGCGCAGCCAGTTCGCCATGTGCGCCGCGCCCTGGGTCAGCGCATGGTCGAGGTGCAGCTCGTACAACGGCAATGCGTCGGCATGCCGGCCCTGCAGCGACAGCAGCTGCGCCCGCATGACCGGCGCCAGTGCATCGAGCGCCGCGGTGCCGACCAGCGCATCGAAGTTCTGCGACGACTCGGCGCCGAGCATCGCCTGCCGCGTGGCCTGCGCCTCGCCGGGGCCGCTCAGCACGTTCTGGCGCGCCTGGCTGGCGTTCAGCCAGGCCATGTTGGCGAGCAGCGCCGCGAGCGTCGCCTCGTCGCCCTCGGACGTGGCGTGCTGGCGGGTCAGCGTGTACCAGGGCTGGGCCCGCTCGTAGCGGCCGGCGAAGTGGTAGGTCTGCGCGATCACGAGGCTGATGCGCGACTGTGCCGCATGATGTTTTGCATCCGCGAGCCGCAGGGTCTCGGCAACGCGCCGCGCCATCGACGCGAAGTCGTGCCGCACGTAGTCGAGGTGGGCCAGCCAGGCACTGCACAGCGCATGCAGCGCCGGTTCTCGCGCGGCTCCGCTCATCGCGTAGGCGCGGTGGATCTTGTCGACCGCCTCGGCCGAGCCGAGCTTGCCGTAGTGCGCGATCAGCCCTTCGGCCAGGCTGATCCACGCGCTCAGCGCCATGTGCGGCTGCAAGGCGTACTGCTGCTGCAGCCCGGTGAGCGTCTTGCGCGCCTCGTCGAAGTGGCCGTGGCGCGCCATCAGGCAGGCGCGTTCGGCGCGCAGGCAATCGGCCTTGACCGGGTTGCCGGCGGCATCGATGGCGGCGTCGAGCTGCTTCAGCAGGCGGGACTGCATGGCGCTCAGGAGGTCAGGCGTTGCAGGGCTTCGCGGTACTTGGCGGCGGTCTTCTCGACCACCTCGGCCGGCAGGGCCGGGGCCGGGGCGCGCTTCGGCCAGGGTTGGCCGTCGATGCGGACCTGCTCGAGCCAGTCGCGCACGAACTGCTTGTCGTAGCTCGGCGGGTTGCGGCCTTCGCGGAAGGCGGCGTCGTAGCCCTCGACCGGCCAGAAGCGCGACGAGTCGGGCGTCAGCACCTCGTCCATCAGCGTCAGCGTGCCGTCGCTGTCGAGCCCGAACTCGAACTTGGTGTCGGCGATGATGATGCCCTTCTTCAGCGCGATCGCGGCGGCGCGGGTGTAGAGCTGGATCGCGGTGTCGCGCACGCGCACGGCGAGGTCGGCGCCGATGATCTGCGCCATCTTGTCGAACGAGATGTTCTCGTCGTGGTCGCCCATCTCGGCCTTGGTGGCCGGCGTGAAGATCGGTGCCGGCAGCGGGCTTGCGTTCTTCAGCCCGGGCGGCAGCGCGACGCCGCACACCGACTGGCTCTGCTGGTACTCGCTCCAGCCGCTGCCGGCCAGGTAGCCGCGCACCACGGCCTCGACGGGCAGCGGCTTCAGGCGCTTCACGAGCATCGAGCGGCCGCGCACCTGCGCGCGCTCGGCCGCGGTGACGACGCTCTCGGGGTCGTCGCCGGTCAGGTGGTTCGGGATGATGCCTTCGAGGTGCGCGAACCAGAACAGCGCCATCTGCGTCAGCAGCTCGCCCTTGCCGGGGATCGGTTCGCCCATGATCACGTCGAACGCGCTGAGCCGGTCGCTCGCGAGCATCAGGATACGGTCCGCGCCCACCGCGTAGTTGTCGCGAACCTTGCCGCGCGCGAGCAGGGGCAGGGAGGTGAGGGTGGAGTTCAGAACGGCGTTCATGGGCTCTTTCGGCGCAGGGGCAGGACAGCGCCGGATTGTAGTGAGCCACGAACGACGAAGCCCGGCATGGCCGGGCTTCATCAACAGTGAGGATGCGGGTTTCAGACCACCATCTGCGCCAGCTCACCCTTGGCGTAGCGCTGTGCCACCTGCGCGAGGCTCTGCGCCTTGATCTTGCCGGACTGGCCTTCGCAGCCGAACTCCAGGTAGCGCTGCTTGCAGATCGCCTTGGCGGCCTCGCGCGCCGGCTTCAGGTACTCGCGCGGGTCGAACTTCTCCGGGTTCTGCACGAAGAACTTGCGGATCGCCGCCGTCATCGCCAGGCGGATGTCGGTGTCGATGTTGATCTTGCGCACGCCGTGCTTGATGGCTTCCTGGATCTCGCTGACCGGCACGCCGTAGGTTTCCTTCATGTCGCCGCCGTACTCGCGGATCGCGGCCAGCAGCTCCTGCGGCACGCTCGAGCTGCCGTGCATCACCAGGTGGGTGTTCGGGATGCGGGCGTGGATTTCCTTGATGCGGCTGATCGCGAGGATGTCGCCGGTGGGCTTGCGGGTGAACTTGTAGGCGCCGTGGCTGGTGCCGATCGCGATCGCCAGCGCATCGAGCTGGGTGCGCTTGACGAAGTCGGCGGCCTGCTCCGGGTCGGTCAGCAGCTGGTCCATCGTCATCGTCGCGTCGGTGCCGTGGCCGTCTTCCTTGTCGCCCTTCATCGTCTCGAGCGAGCCGAGCACGCCCAGCTCACCTTCGACCGTGACCCCCACCCGGTGCGCCATGTCGACCACCTTGCGCGTCACGTCGACGTTGTAGTCRTAGCTSGCGATGGTCTTGCCGTCGGCYTSCAGCGAGCCGTCCATCATCACCGAGCTGAAACCCAGGTTGATCGCGCCCTGGCAGACGTCCGGGTTCTGGCCGTGGTCCTGGTGCATCACCAAGGGAACCCGGGGGTAACTTTCGACCGCCGCGAGGATCAGGTGCTTGATGAACGGCTCGCCGGCGTACTTGCGGGCGCCGGCGCTGGCCTGCAGGATGACCGGGGCGCCGACCTCGTCGGCCGCGCTCATCACGGCCTGCACCTGCTCGAGGTTGTTGACGTTGAAGGCCGGAATTCCGTAGCCGTTCTCGGCGGCATGGTCCAGCAGCTGACGCATCGAAACGAGTGGCATGGCGATGTCCCTGGAAGTGAAGAAACCCTTCAGCCGGCATGAAACCGCGCTGTAACTCGCAGCATTGTACTGAGCAGCTCCGCGGGAAAACCCCGTGCCGGCGATGGCCTCCCCCGAGCGCGGGGGGCGGCGAGCCGGTCTCCAGCATGCACCGGAAATGGCCGGTCTTCCAGCCGCTTTTCCTGCTC
>NZ_JBFUFP010000107.1:0-9792 GCF_056403375.1 Rhizobacter sp. P2_H2 | reverse complement strand
GCACACCCTGACCCATCTCCAGCCGGTTGATCGTCACGGTGACCTCGCCGTTGGGAGCGATCTGCACGAAGGCCGAGGGCTGCTGGGTCGGCTTGAGGCCGCCGGCCGAATCGCCTGCGCCATTGGCCTGCGCTGTTGCCAGGTGAGGAAAGGCACCGAGCGCGAGCCCTCCTGCGCCGACCAGTTTCAGGAAGCTGCGACGCGGCAAGGCGGCGGCTTGGCCGGCGTGGTCCCGCTCCAGCATGTGCTGCAAGGCGAGCGGCAGTTCCCGGTATTCGATGTTGCGCGACATGGTGTTCCTCAGGCGAGGGTTGTGGCGGCATCGGCCACCGCGGCGCGGATGCGGGCGTAGGTGCCGCACCGGCAGATGTTGCCGGCCATCGCCGAATCGATCTCGGCGTCGGTTGGCAGCTTGCCGCGCGGGACGGACTTCAGGAACGCAGTGGCCGACATGATCTGGCCGCTCTGGCAGTAGCCGCACTGCGCGACGTCATGCTTGACCCAGGCTTCGTGCACCGCCTTGCCGACCTTGTCGGTGCCACCGGTGACGGCTTCGATGGTGGTGATCTTCTGCCCGGCCGCCGCGGAGATCGGCGTCACGCACGAGCGAATCGCCTGGCCGTCGAGATGGACCGTGCAGGCGCCGCACAGGGCCGCGCCACAGCCGAACTTGGTGCCTGTCATGCCCAGCGTGTCGCGCAGCACCCAGAGGATGGGGGTGGACGGGTCGGCATCGACCGTGCGATCGCGGCCGTTGATGTTGAGCTTGCTCATGGTCGGTGGGTTCTCCGCGAACAGTGGATGGGCAAGGGACGCCTGGTGAGTCAGCGTTTGGGATTGCGACTGTAGGCACACCGATCGGGAAGAAAAAGGCACCAACGCTTATGACCGTATGAAGGTCTCCTTCAAGACGCATGTCGACCGACGTACTCGATCAACGCCTTCAGCTTCGAAGGCTGATCGTGCCTGCTGGGGTAGTACAAGTAAAAGCCAGGGAACGTTGGCGAGAACTCGGTCAGCACACGCTTCAAGCGCCTGGCCTGAAGGTAGGGCTGTGCCAGTTGTTCGAAGGTGTACGCCAATCCGACGCCTTCGAGCGCGATGTCCAGGCTGAACGTCGTGTCGGTGATGATCAGGTTGCCGCCGACCTCGTAATCCACCTGGCGGCCATCTACGTCGAACTCCCACTTGTAGATGGCGCCTGTGGAGGCAAAGCGCAGCCGGATGCAGTTGTGACGCACAAGATCGTCTGGATGCCGGGGGGCTGGCACACGCCGCAGATACTCAGGAGTGGCCACCACCGCGACTGTCATGGGTCCACCGATGGGGACGGCGACCATGTCGCGATGCACGCTCTCGCCAAACCGGATGCCTGCGTCGTAGCCTTTCTCGACGATGTCGATGAAACCTTCATCATGGGTCAGCTCGAGCTGGACATGCGGGTTCTCTCGAAGAAAACCCTCCAACAGCGGGCGCAGGACCAGCGCAATGGAGACCCTTGCCGCATTCAAGCGCAATGTGCCGGAGGGCTTGCCCTGAAGGACATTCAGTTCGTCCCCCGCATCGACGACTTGCCCGAGGGCTGGGCCGATGCGTGAGAGGTAGGCCCGACCGGCTTCAGTCAGGCTGACGCTCCGCGTGGTGCGGTTCAATAGCCGCACGCCCAAACGCGTCTCCAGATGCCGGATGGCTTGGCTCAACGCGGATGGCGACACCGCCAAGTCCGCTGCTGCCGCAGTGAAGCCGCCGTGCTCGGCGACCTTCCAGAACGCGATCAATCCGTCCAGTTGATTCAGCTTCATACCTTGAAGCTTACCTTCACAGGTCATGCAGCATTACCCCATTTTTCTTTTGGGTCCTTGTTCATAAAGTTCATGCACGGCCGGTGAGGAAGGTTCTCACCGAAGTCATCACAAGGAGCACGTCATGAGCAAAGTCTGGTTCATCACTGGAGCGGGCAGCGGCATCGGCGCCGGAACCGTCAAGGCCGCGCTGGCGGCCGGCGACCGCGTCGTCGCCACCGGCAGGAACGTGGAGAAGCTGAGAAACGCCCTGCGCGGCGTGGCGACCGACAAGCTGGAGATTCTTCGACTGGATGTCTCCGACGAGGCGCAGGCTTCAACTGCTGTCGCGCAGGCGATGACGAGGTTCGGCCGGATCGACGTCGTGCTGAACAACGCCGGCTACAGCCTGGTCGGCAACTTCGAAGAGCTGACGACACAAGAGATCGAGCGCCAGTTCGCCACCAACTTCTGGGGCGTGAGCCACGTCATGCGGGCAACCTTGCCCGTCATGCGCCAGCAGCGCTCCGGCCACAYCATCAACATGAGCTCGGTGGCGGGCGTCGTTGGGATGAAGCACTGCAGCGCCTATGGCGCAAGCAAGTTCGCCGTGGAGGGCCTTTCGCTGGCAGTCGCCGACGAGGTCGAGAAGTTCGGCATCAAGGTCACCGTCGTCGAGCCGGGCTTCTTCCGCACGGACCTGCTGGAGGCTGCCAACGTCAAGTGGCCCAGCCATCGAATCGACGACTACGCGGCAACCGAGGTGAGCGCCCAGGAAATGTGGTCTCCCTACGATGGCCAGCAGCCGGGGGACCCCGACAAGCTCGGCGAAGTGCTCGTGAAGCTCACCGGCATGGAGGCACCGCCACGCCTGTTCGTGGCGGGAGGCGACGCGATCGAGATGATTGCGCCGGCCGTGCAAGCCCGACTGAAGGCAGTGCATGCCTTCGAGGAGCTTTCGAAATCCACCGCCGGCAACTTCTGATCACGAGGAGCATTCGATGCCTGGATTGTTCGACAGCTACACGTTGAAGGGGGTCGCTCTTCGCAACCGCCTCGCAGCTTCGCCGATGTGCCAGTACATGGCCAAGGAAGGCCTGGCGACCGACTGGCACCTTCCGCACTATGCAAGTCTGGCGCGCGGTGGTGCGGGCCTGGTGATGGTCGAGGCTACCGCCGTGTCGCCCGAGGGCCGCATCACGCCCGGCGACCTCGGGCTCTGGAGCGATGCGCACGTGCGGGGACTGGCCGCCGTGGCCCGAACCATCACGGGGGCGGCTGCGGTGCCAGGCATCCAGCTCGCCCATGCAGGGCGCAAGGCGGGCTGCGCGCCACCCTGGGAAGGCGGTGCGCCACTGGCCTCGACGGCCCCGGCACGCTGGGAACCCATTGCGCCTTCGGCATTGCCACTGATCGCGGAGCAGCCCCACGTGCCGCGCGCGATGACGCTGACGGACATTCACCGGGTGCAGCAAGACTTTGTCGATGCGGCGAAGCGCGCGCATGACGCAGGCTTCAAGTGGCTGGAACTGCACTTTGCGCACGGCTTCCTGGCGCAGAGCTTTCTTTCGAAGCACTCCAACGCACGTGACGACGCCTACGGCGGCAGCCTGGAGAACCGCGCAAGGTTCCTCGTCGAAACGGTGGCCGCGGTGCGGCAGGTCTGGCCGGAAGAGCTTCCGCTCACGGCCAGGCTGGGGGTGCTGGAATTCGACGGCGATGACGACACGAACCTCGCTGAATCCATCGACGTACTGAAGCGTCTCAAGGCCGCCGGGCTGGACCTCGTGGACGTGGGCATTGGCTTCTCGACCATGTCCCCGGTCCCATGGGCGCCGAACATGCTGGTCCCGGTCGCCGAACGAGTCCGCCGCGAAACAGCCTTGCAGGTGGCCACCAGCTGGCTCATCACCGATGCCAGGCAGGCCGACGGCTTCGTGCGAGACGGCCAGCTCGATCTCGTGATGTTCGCGCGGCGGTTGCTGGACAACCCGCATTGGCCGCAGCAGGCTGCTCGGCAACTCGGTGTGGCCAAGTCCTCATGGGTGCTGCCCACGCCGTATGCGTACTGGCTCGAGAACTGGGCTGCGGCATGAAGCGCCGCGATGTATTGGCAGGCATCACCTTTGCCAGCGCAGGACTGACGGCAAAGTCGCACTCGTGGGCCGCTGGCTTGAAAAGCAAAGGAAGAGGAAAAATGACCACACGCAAACTCGGAACACTTGAGGTCTCGGCGTTGGGCGCTGGATGCATGAGCATCAGTGCCAACTACGGCCCCCCAGCGGACATTGCCCAAGGCATCAAGACACTCCGACTTGCCCATGAACTGGGCGTCACCTTCTTTGACACGGCCGAGGTCTATGGCCCGCATACCAGCGAGCAGCTTGTCGGCGCAGCGCTGGAGCCTTTTCGCGACCAGGTCGCGATCGCCACGAAGTTCGGATTCGAGCTTGAGCAGCCAGGAGGCGGCCTCAACAGCCGCCCTGTGCAGAGTTTGCTGTCGGGTTGCTCGTCACAGGCATGTCAGCTCCTCAATCTATGAGCCCATGGTGGGTCGGCCATCATGTCTGTGGCGCGCCGGGTTGCCTTGACGGTTCGCATGTCAACGCACATGCTTTGCCGCACGCTACAGCTTCGATCCCGGACCGACATGACGATGAGCTTGAGGACTTCGTCGAACAGATGGGACGCTGCGCTGCGCGTTGACCCAAGACAGTGATGTGATTCGGAATGGCCACGCGACGGAGCTTACTGTCCCGCGCCCCTCAGGCCCCCATCCCCCTCAGCACGTCATAGCAAGCCCCCATCGTGTGGTAATCCACCTTCCCGGCCGGGCTCTTCTCGTCCGAGATCTTGCGGTTGTCCGGCGTGAGGATGCGGTACCAGGCGCCGTGCTCGTGGTCGAYCATGTGCGCCCAGCTGTAGGTCCACAGCTTGTCGTACCAGCCCCAGTAGCCGGCGTCGCCGGTGCGCAGCGCGAGCAGCGCGGCGGCGGCCAGGCTCTCGGCCTGCACCCAGAAATACTTGTCGCCGTCGCACACGCTGCCGTCCGGCGCGAAGCCGTAGACCAGCCCGCCGTGCGCCGCGTCCCAGCCGCGGCGCATCGCGGTGTCGAAGAAGCGGCGCGCGGTCGGCAGCAGCCACGCGGGGCGCTGGTCGGCCGGCAGGTGGGTCTCCAGCTGCAGCAGCAGCTTCGCCCATTCGGTCAGGTGCCCGGTCTGGAAGCCCCACGGCCGGAAGATGTTCGTCTTGTCGTCGCGGTTGTAGTCCCAGTCGACCGACCAGTCGGCGCGGTAGTGCTCCCACACCAGCGGCCCGTCGGGCGTGTCGGCCAGCGCCGCCTGGCGCTGCGTGATCGACTCGGCCAGCGTCAGCGCGCGCTGCAGGTACTTCGCGTCCTTCGTCGCGTCGAACGCGGCGATCATCGCCTCGCAGCTGTGCATGTTCGCGTTCTGGCCGCGGTAGCTGCCGACCTTCCACGCGGCGTCCGCTTCATCGGCATACAGGCCGCGCGACGGCTCCCAGAAGCGCTGCTCCATCAGCGCGAAGCTCGCGTCGAGCCCGGTGCGCGCCTCCTCCACGCCGGCCATCAGCGCATGCGCATGCGCCAGCACCACGAACGCGAGGCCGTAGCAGTGGTTGGTGCTGTCCTGCACGGTGGCCTTCGTGCCGTCCCAGTCGAGCTGCCACGCGTAGCCGCCGTTCGGCTGCAGGTGCGCCTGCTGCAGGAAGCACAGCGCGTGGCGCGTGCTGTCCTGGTAGCGCTGCTCGCCGAAACGGCGGAACGCCATCGCCTGCGTGAACACGAAGCGCGTGCTGCTGACCAGGTGGCGCGTGCGCCGGTCGTAGACCGTGCCGTCGTCCTTGTAGAAGTGGAAGAAGCCGCCGCTGTCGTCGCGGCAGCGGCCGTCGTAGAACGCGAGCGTGTGGCGGATGTGGGCGAGCAGGGGTTCGGGGCGGCGGAAATCGGGCAGGGGCGGCGTCGTCGTTGTCATGGAAGTCATCGAAAAAATCGGTCAGCTCAGGACCATTCTCTCAGCCCCATCTGCATGCGGCCGAGCGGGCTCAGGTTCTCTTCGCGCGCCCGGCCGTCGAAGCCGAGCTCGTAGTCCTCCGGCGCGAAGTCCGGGCTGCTGCGGCCTTCCAGGAAGGCCGCAGCCTGCCGCTGCGCGAAGGCGGCATTCTTGCCGCACCACGGCGCCGCGCCGATGTAGATCACGTTGCTGTAGCCGCGGCCCGCATGCTGGTCTTCCACCGCGTGGATCACGTCGGAGTGCCACCACACGGTGTCGCCGGGCTCCACCTGCGGAATCGACACCAGCCCCGCCAGCAGCGGCGCATGCCACTGCGGCGACGCGCCCAGCGCCCGCCCCGGCTGCGCGCCGCACAGGTCGCCCTCGGGCACGTCGGGCTGCAGGGCGCGCAGCAGCATCCACGGCGTGGTCTTCGCGATCGGCACCAGCTTCAACGTGCCGTCGCCCGGGCCCTGTCGCGTCAGCGCCGTCCAGCCCTGGAAGGTGCGGAAGGCCGAGCACACGGCGGGCGACGGGATCTCGCGCGTCGCGGTGCGGCCCTCGGCATCGAACGGGTCGAAGGCCAGCGGGTCGCMGTCGAACACCTCGCGGTAGACGTGGCGGAATGTCGGCTCGCACCAGCGCTCGACCGAGCCGCCGTCGGAATGCGGCGACAGCCCGAGCGTCGAGTCGCCCGGCTCGCGGCGGCGGATCCGGTCGGCGTAGTTGAACTGCCGGTCGGGGTCGAAATGGCGCGTGCCGTTCTTCTCGAAGGTCCACAGCCGGTTCAGCCAGGCGCGCGTGGCCGCCATGTCGGCATGCTGGCGCGCCTGCATCTGCGGCAGCGACCAGTACAGGCTGTAGATCTGCGGTCGGCTGGAGCCGAGCGCGCTGAAGTACTTGTCCAGCCCCGCCTTCTGCGGCATGCGCTGCAGGTACTGCACCGCGTCGATGTAGCGCCCGATGGCCTCGTTCCACGCGCCGACGACGTCGGGGTCGAAGACGCGGCGGATCACGACGCAGCCGCGCCGCCTGATGTGCGCCATCTGCGCTGCAGTGACCTTGCCGGCCGCCACGTCCCGGTAGTGCAGCTCGGGCACCGCGCCGCCCTGCGCCTGCTCGGCGCGGATCGCAGCCACCTCGGCCTCCAGTGCCTCGCTCAACCGCGCAAAGCGGCCGGGCAGGTCGCGCACGTCGCGGCGCAGTTGCCGCTGCGAATCCCGCACCGCGGCGGGCACGTCGTTCATCCAGGCTTCCATCGCATGGTCCTCCTGCTTCAGAAGTTCCTCAGTTCAGGCGCTCGCCGGTCTCGGACGCGAACACATGCAGCGCCTGCGGCGGCACATGCACCCGCACCTCGGCGCCGGGCAGCACGTTCGGCAGGCCGCTCATGCGCACCGTGACCTCGGTGTGGCCGAGGTCGACCAGCGCATAGGTCTCCGGCCCGGTCGGTTCCACCAGCGAGATCCGCCCGGCGAGCTGGCCGTCGTCGCGCAGGCTCATGTCTTCCGGCCGCACACCCACGGCCACCTTGCCGGCCGGTCCGTTCGCGAGCTCGCCGATCGCGGTGCCGTCGGGCAGGCGCAGCAGGCCGGCCGCATCGCGCGTCGCGTCGAACAGGTTGATCGACGGCGAGCCGATGAAGGTCGCGACGAAGCGGTTCGCCGGCCGCGTGTAGATCTCGAGCGGCGTCGCCAGCTGCTGGATGCGCCCGGCGTCGAGCACCGCGATGCGCGTGCCCAGCGTCATCGCCTCGACTTGGTCGTGCGTCACGTAGATGGTGGTGACGCCGGTGCGCATGTGCAGCCGCTTGATCTCGGCGCGCATGTCCACGCGCAGCTTCGCGTCGAGGTTYGACAGCGGCTCGTCGAACAGAAAGAGCTGCGGCTGCCGCGCGAGCGCCCGGCCGATCGCGACGCGCTGGCGCTGCCCGCCCGACAGCTGCCGCGGCTTGCGCTGCAGCAGGTGGTCGATCTGCAGCATCGTGGACACGCTCTGCACCGTCTTGTCGCGCTCTGCCTTCGGCACGCCGCGCATCTCCAGCGGGAATGCGATGTTGGCCGCCACCGTCATGTTCGGGTACAGCGCGTACGACTGGAACACCATCGAGATGTTGCGGTCGGCCGGGCCGGCGGCGGTGATGTCCTGGCCGCCCAGCACGATGCGCCCGCCGCTGGGCTCCTCGAGCCCGGCGATCAGGTTCATCAGCGTGCTCTTGCCGCAACCCGACGGGCCGACCAGCACCAGGAACTCGCCGTCGGGCAGGTGGATGTCGATCTCGTGCAGCACGCGGGTCGCGCCGAACAGCTTGTGGATGCCTTGCAGGGCGAGGTCTGCCATGGTGTGTGTAGATCAGCCTTTGACGGAGCCGGCCATCAGGCCGCGAACGAAATACTTCCCCGACAGGATGTAGACAAGCAAGGTCGGCGCGCCGGCGATGAACGCTGCCGCGAAGTRCACGTTGTATTCCTTGACCCCGGTGCTCGAGTTGACGAGGTTGTTCAGCGCCACCGTGATCGGGAAGCTGCTGTAGTCGCTGAACGAGGCGCCGAACAGGAAGTCGTTCCACACGTTGGTGAACTGCCAGATCACCGAGACGACGATGATCGGCACGCTGTTGGGCAGCAGCAGCCGGAAGAACAGCCGGAAGAAGCGCGCGCCGTCCATGCGCGCCGAGCGCACCAGCTCGGCCGGGAACGCTGCGTAGTAGTTGCGGAAGAAGAGGGTGGTGAAGCCGATGCCGTACACCACGTGCACCAGCACCAGCCCCGGCACCGTGCCGGCCAGGTGCAGCAGCCCCAGCGTGCGCGCCATCGGGATCAGCACGATCTGGAACGGGATGAACACCGAGAACATCAGCATCGCGAACACCAGGTGCGCGCCGCGGAAGCGGAACTGCGTCAGCACGTAGCCGTTGAAGGCGCCGATGCCGGTGGAGATCAGCACCGCCGGCAGCGTCATCAGGAAGCTGTTCAGGAAGTAGGGCTTGAGCCCGGTCGCCTGCACGCCGATCTGCGCCAGACTCCAGGCGTCGTGCCACGGCTGCAGCGTGAACGCGTCGGGCCAGGCCATCAGGTCGCCGGCGCGGATCTCGTCGAGCGGCTTCACCGAGTTGACCAGCATCACGTACAGCGGCATCAGGAACAGCAGCGCGGCGTAGCCCAGCACGCCGTACAGCACCACACGCGGCAACACTGTCTTCAGCGTGCGCTCAGCCATGGGCATCCGCCTGGCGCGTCTCGCGCAGGATGTACGGGATCACGACGATCGCGATGGCGATCAGCATCAGCACCGCGCTGGCCGCGCCGACCGCCATCTCGTTGCGCGTGAAGGTGTATTGGTACATGAAGAGCGACGGCAGCCAGCTCGCCCGCCCCGGCCCGCCGTTCGTCAGCGCGATCACCAGGTCGTAGGACTTGATCGCCATGTGCGCGAGGATCACGAAGGCCGAGATGAAGCTCGCGCCGAGCTGCGGCAGGATCACGCGCTGGTAGATGCGCCAGGTGCGCGCGCCGTCGAGCCGCGCGGCGTTCACCACCTCGGTGTCGACGCCGCGCAGCCCGGCCAGGAACAGCGCCATCACGAAGCCCGAGGTCTGCCACACCGCGGCGATCACGACGCAGTAGATCGCGAGGTCGCTGTCCTTGACCCAGCCGAACGCGAAACWGCTCCAGCCGATCGCGTGCATCGAGCGTTCGAGCCCGATGCCCGGATCCATCAGCCACTTCCACGCGGTGCCGGTGACGATGAACGACAGCGCCATCGGGTACAGGAAGACCGACCGGAAGCCGGCTTCCGCGCGCACCTTCTGGTCGATCAGCACCGCCAGCAGCAGCCCCAGCACGCCGCAGCCGAGGATGTACAGCGTCGCGAAGATGCCGAGGTTCTTCACCGACAGCACCCAGTTGTTCAGCCCGACGAGGCGCACGTACGCCTCGGGGCCGGACAACGTGGTCACCGGCACCATCGTCGATGCCGTGAACGACAGCCACGCGGTG
>NZ_JBFUFP010000106.1:0-9820 GCF_056403375.1 Rhizobacter sp. P2_H2 | reverse complement strand
ATCAGGACGAGCGACTCTTCCCACAAGTTCGCATCATCGAACACACCATCTCGGGACGAACGAAACAGCAGGCTGGCGGCGAACAAGAGACCGCTACTTTCGGAATCGGTTGTCATTGATGAGCTTCCATGCCTTCTTCGCCGCGCTGTCTCCGGACTTGGACAGATCGAGTATCTCTTTCAGCGTTCGATTCCTGAACTGGTCCGGGAATTCTCGATTGATGGATCCGCGACAGTTTCGTCCAATCCAATCCACAGCTCGAGATGAAAATTTCTCGATGGCGTTTCTCGCAAGCACCTGCTCTTCCGGAGCAAGGGCCTCCATCAAGGCCTCCAACTGACGCACATCGCCTCTGGCAATGGCCGACTGCAACATCGCATTCGGGCTGTCGACGCTTTGGAGGCCGAGTGGATCGACACGCGTCAGAGGGTTGCCATCCGCATAGGGATAGGGCGACAGACTGCCTGACGCCAGGCCGAGGGGATCAGGTTGTGTGTAGCCGCCGTGCTGACGGTCGTAGTACCGGAAGTAGTTGTAGAACAGCCCTGACTCCTGGTCCGCGTACTGCCCGGGGAACCGCAGGTTGAACGTGAAGTCGCCGAGACCGCTCGGATTGGTCTCCGGAGCGGTCGTCCCGAAGGGCTCTGAAATCCATCGCCAGCGGACCACGTTGTTCCTGTCGACCACCACGCGTGGCGTGTTCAGGTGGTCGGTGTGGATGAAGTACACGAGCGGATCGCCGCGCGGATCGGCAGGGTTCGGCGTGAAGACCACCATGGGCGTGTCGCGCAGCCAGACGTATTCGCGCAATGCCTCGCCTGTGTGGTCGTATTCGCCGAGCAAGTGCCCCTGCTTGTCGTACACGAAAACGACCGTGTAGGCCGGACCCCTGCTGCTCGCCTTGCGCACCCGTTGTCCGGCGGCGTTGTACGTGTAGGTGGTGGTGACGCCATCCTTCGTGATGGTCGCGAGCTGGCCTCTCAGGTTGTAGGTCGCCGAGTAGTTGCGGCCGTCGGAGAGCGCATTCCCGGCGCTGTCGTAGGTGAACGTCCGATTGGGTTCAGCGGCTGTTGGCTGAACGCTGAGGGTCTGTACCACCGCCAGCATCGCCATCGCGATGAATTTCTTGATGTTCATGGGCCTTCCTGTTCCATGTGGTTCTTGGATGGCAGGAAGTCTCTGCAGGCACTTTGAGGAAATCGTGCAGAAGGCCCTGTTGGCCTCATGTCTGTAGCCACGCGTAGTACAGCGCGCAGCAACACCGCACGCGTGCGATTCGTTGCACAACGGCGCGCCCCCTCAGGGTTTGCATCGAGCGGTTACACGATGGTACGGCCTTAACTTGCGCGCCATCCAGCACTTCGACTGGAGCAACCGAGACAAGCCATGAACCGTAGAAGACTCCTGCTTTCCCTCACCGCGCCGGCGTTGCTGGCCTCCTCGCTGGGCACGCCGCGTGTGGCCCGTGCGGCCGCGGCCGACAAGGGCCTGATCGGCGTGTCGATGCCGACCTTCTCGTCGCGGCGCTGGGTCGACGACGGGCTCAGCATGATGCGAACGCTGAACCGGCTCAACTACAAGGTGGACCTGCAGTACGCGATCAACAACGCCGCCGACCAGCCGGGCCAGGTCCTGAAGATGATGGACGGCGGCGCGAAGGTGGTGGTGATCGGCGCGAGCGACGGCAGCGCGTTCACCGCGGTGCTGGACACCGCCGCGAAGAAGGGCGTGAAGGTCATCGCCTACGACCGGCTGATCCGCGACAGCGGCAACGTCGACGCCTATGCCACCTTCGACAACTTCGAGGTCGGCGTGCTGCAGGGCCGCGACATCGAGGCGCGCCTGAAGCTGCGCGACGGCGGCAAGGGCCTGATCGAGCTGTTCGCCGGCGCGGCCGACGACAACAACTCGCACTTCTTCTACAACGGCGCGATGTCGGTGCTGAAGCCGTACATCGATTCGGGCGTGCTGGCGGTGGGCTCCGGCAAGGTGGCGATGGCCGAGGTGGCGACGCCGCAATGGAGCGGCGCGATCGCGAAGGCGCGGCTGCAGGCGATGCTGAAGACGCTGTACGCGAAGCGGCGCCTCGATGCGATCCTCTCGCCGAACGACAACACCAGCGTCGAGCTGCTGACGGCGCTGCAGGGCGTGGGCTACGGCACCGCGCAGCCGTGGCCGGTGGTGACGGGGCAGGATGCCGAGCTGAACTCGGTGCGCTCGATCCAGCGCGGCGAGCAGTCGTCGACCGTCTTCAAGGACACGCGGCAGCTGGCGGTGCGCGTGGCCTCGATGGTCGACGAGTACATGAACGGCAAGCCGGCCACCATCAACGACACCAAGACCTACAACAACGGCGTCAAGGTGGTGCCGTCGTACCTGCTGAAGCCGGTGTTCGTCAACAAGGCGAACTGGCAGCAGGTGCTGGTGGAGAGTGGGTTCTACCAGCAGGGGCAGATCTGACGGTCGACGAAGGGTAGATATCGACGCACAACCGTTGCGCACCGGCGCRGAATGGACCGTGCCGGCAACCCCCAGGAGACGGCCATGTGCGCAACAGCGAGGTGGACAGCATTGCTGATCGCGGCGTTCGCGGCAATGGCCGTGGCGACGGCACAGGAAGCCAAGCCGAAGACCGAGGTCTACAAGGCCGCGACGGTGAACGTCGGCAACATCGTCCCGCCGCGGGTCGTCGCCCCCTGTCAACCCGGCCGCTGTCCGTTCGCCGGACAGACCGTCACGATGCTGATCATCAAGGAGGCCAACGAAGGCGCCCTGGGCGAACTCCGGGCCGAGTTCGAGGCCGCCACCGGCGCCAGGCTCAACCTGGTCCAGCTCACGCACCAGGATCTCTTCCCCACCTTCATGTCCGACCTCACCACCCGTGCCGGCAAGTACGACGCCGCGTACGCCGGGGCCTGGTGGCTCGGTGAACTGGTGGCCGGCGACTACATCCTGTCGTACGACAAGTACTTCAAGGACCCGCGCTTCCCGGCCTGGAGCCTCGACGACGTGCTGCCCGCACCGCGCAGCCTGCTGTCGTATGCCGGCAAGAAGTACATGGTGGCCAACGACCACGACGGCCAGGTCATGTACTACCGGCGCGACCTGCTCGAAGACCCGCAGCACCGCGCGGCCTTCCGGCAGAAGTACGGCTACGCGCTCGACGTGCCGAAGACCTGGAAGCAGTTCCGCGACGTGGCCGAGTACTTCGACGGCAAGGACCTCAACGGCGATGGCGAGCCCGATCACGGCCTGTCGATGCACCTGAAGGTCGGTGCTCAGGGCATGTTCCATTTCATGTCGTTCTCGGCGCCGTTCGTGATCGGCCCCGGCAGCCCGAAGCTGTACTGGTTCGACCCCGCGGACATGCGGCCGCTGATCGCGAGTCCCGGGCACGTGCGTGCGCTCGAGGCCCTCGTCGACCTGGTCCGCTTCGGACCGCGGGACATGCGCTCCTGGGACCTCGGCCAGAGCTGGGACTACCTGCTGGCCGGACGCGCGGCGCTGACCTTCACCTGGGGCGACCTGGGCGCGCTGGCGCAGCAACCCGGCAGCAAGGTCAAGGGCAAGATCGGCGCGGCACCGGTGCCGGGCACGCGCGAGTACTACAGCCTCGCGCGCCGCGAATGGGTCACCACCGCGCAGCCGAACGTGGTCGGCAACACCACCGGCGGGTCCTGGGCGGGCGTGATCTCGAAGTACTCGAAGGCGCCCGAGGCGACCTACTACCTGCTCGCCTTGATGGCGACCCGGGAGAAATCCAAGGTGTACGCGGTGCGCGGCTGGGACGGCATCGACCCCGGGCGCCGGTTCCACTTCCTGCCGCCCGACGGCACCGGGCAGGTCGACACCTACCTGCAGGCCGGCTGGAACGAGGTCGACGTGCGCGACTACCTGCATGCGTACTTCGAGAACTTCAGCAACCGACTGCAGTTCCCCTACCTGCGCATTCCCGGCGCCTTCAGCTACTGGCAGGCGCTCGACGTGCACCTGGGCGAGGCCGTGGCCGGCCAGCTGAGCGCCGAGGCGGCGCTGAAGGCCGCCGCGGTCGACTTCGAGGAGATCACGCTGCGCCTCGGGCGCGAGCGGCAGCGCAGTGCGTACCGGCAGTCCCTGGGACTCTAGAGTTCGGCCAGTTCTCCCAGCACCTGGTCCAGTTGCCTGGACACCTCGTGCAACAGCGCGCCCATCCCGGCGTCACCGGCGTCACCGGCGTGCGCCAGGCAGGCCTGCTCCAGGGCGGCCGCGGCCTCCTGCAGCGCCGGCATGCCCAGCGTGCCGGCCTCGCACTTCAGGTCGTGGGCCGATCGCATCGCGGCCTCGGCGTCACCCGCTGCCAGCGCGGCCTGGAAATGCGACACGAATTCCGTCTCGCGGTCGCGGAACATGTCCAGCATGCGGCGGTACAGCGCGTCGTTGCCCCGCACGTTGGCCAGGCCGCTGGCGCTGTCGATGCTGGTGCCGGTGCGCCGCGGCTTCACCCAGCGCGCCAGCGTGGCGAACATCTCGTCGACGACGATCGGCTTGGCGATGTGGTCGTCCATGCCGGCCGCGAGCACGGCCTCGCGGTCGCCGACCATCGCGTTGGCCGTCATCGCGATCACCGGCAGGGTCCGCAGCGCCGGTTGCTGGCGCAGTGCACGCGTCGCGGCATAGCCGTCCATCCGCGGCATCTGGCAGTCCATCAGCACGGCGTCGAAGCGCTCGCGCTCCAGCATGTCCAGCGCCTCCTGGCCGTCGCAGGCGACGCTGACATCCACGCCGGCACGGCCCAGCAGGTCCACGGCCAGCTCGCGGTTGATCGCGTTGTCCTCGACCAGCAGGATGTGCGCGCCTGCCAGTGCCGCCCGGCGGTCGAGCAGTGCGTCGGCGCGCCGCGTGCTGCGCGTGGGCGCCAGCGGCACGCGGCCGAGCGCGGTGATGCAGGCATCGAGCAGCGACGAGGGCGTCACCGGCTTGGTCAGCAGCGCACCGACCGTCAACCGCTGTTCGGCCAGGTGCTGGCGCACCTCGTCGCGCCCGAAGGCGGTGGCCATCAGCACCACCGGCGCCGGGTGGCGCAGCCCGGCCCGGTCGACCAGCGCCTGCGCGCAGGCCACGCCGTCCATGCCGGGCATCTTCCAGTCCAGCAGCAGCAGCTGGTACGGCCGGTCGCCGGCATCCGCCTGCATCACCCGCCGCAAGGCCTCTTCGCCGCCGGCGGCGGCGTCGGCGTCCAGGCCCAACGCCCGGCTCATCTCGGTGAGCACCTCGCGCGCGGCGGCGTTGTCKTCGACGACGAGGACGCGCGTGCCCGGCAGGCTGTCGTGGTGCGTGGCCGGGGGCTGCGCCGCGGCGCCGGGCTGCAGGCTGAAGCCGAGCTCGAAGTGGAAGCAGCTGCCGCGCCCCGGCTCGCTGTCGACCGCCAGCTCGCCGCCCATCAGGTGCACCAGGTGCCGGCTGATGGCCAGCCCGAGGCCGGTGCCGCCGTAGCGCCGGCTGGTCGAGGCATCGGCCTGCGTGAAGGGCTCGAACAGGCGATCCTGTTCCTCCCGGCTCATGCCGATGCCGGTGTCGCGCACCTCGAAGCGCAGCCGCGCCGGGGTGCCGCCGGCGCCGCCCGCATCGCCCGCGTCGCCGGCGTCAAGCACCCGCACCGCCACCACGACCTCGCCCGTGGCCGTGAACTTGACGGCGTTGTTGCCCAGGTTCAGCAGCACCTGGCCCAGGCGCGACGGGTCGCCCACCAGCGCGGTCGGCAGCTGCAGCGGCAGTTCGAGCAGCAGCTCGAGGTCCTTCTCGTCGGCCTTCATGCCGACCACGTTGCTCAGGTTGTCCATCACCTCGCCGAGGCCGAACGGGATCGACTCGATGTCGAGCTTGCCGGCCTCGATCTTCGAGAAGTCGAGGATGTCGTTGATGATGCCCAGCAGCGATTCGGCCGAGGCGTTCACCTTCTGGATGTAGTTGTGCTGCCGGGCATCCAGGCCGCTCTGCAGGGCCAGGTGCGACATGCCGAGGATCGCGTTCATCGGCGTGCGGATCTCGTGGCTCATGTTCGCCAGGAAGCTGCTCTTCGCGCGGTTGGCGAGCTCGGCGGCGTCCTTGGCGCGCTGCGCCTCGGCGAACACCGATTCGAGGTGGGCGATGGTGTCGGCCAGCCGCTGCGTCATGGTGTTGATGCTGCGCGCCAGCAGCCCGATCTCGTCGCCTGATTCGACCGCGGCGCGTGCCGACAGGTCGCCCGCCGCGACGCGTTCGGCCACGTCGGTCAGGCGGCGCACCGGCCCCACGATGCTGCGCTGGAAGCGCCAGGCCAGCAGCACGGCCGTCAGCACCGCCAGCAGCGCGAGCGCCGCGGCGGCGAGGCGGGCGTCGGCGATGCGGTGCACGGCGCCGGTCAGCGCCTGGCCGAGGCCCGCCTGCTGGCCTGCCGTGAGCCTGGCCAGGCGCTCCAGCATCACCTCGGCCTGCGGTGCCACCTGGGTGCGGTACAGGTAGAGGTCTTCGTAGGCACGCTCGCCGTTCTGGATGCCGATGATCTGCAGCGCGAGCTCGGTCACCTCGGCACGCTGGCGCGCGAGGTGGTCGAGCAGCGCGTTCTGCTGCGCATCGAGCACGGCACGCCGGGCCGCCACCGCGTTCCAGGCCGCGGCATTGGTGGACAGCTGCGGGCCGTAGGCCAGCTTGAAGCTCAGCTCGCCCGACGCGCCATAGGCGATCAGGTTGGTCACCATCGCGTCGAACGAGGTCTGGAAGCGCAGCAGGTCGGACACCAGCTCGCGGCTGTGCGGGCTCGATTCACGCGAGCGCTGCAGCTCGAGGATGCGGCTGACGCCGTCGAGCACCTGCACGCGCCTGGCCTGCACATCGACGCGCGAGAGCCGCAGCGCGGGCTGGTTCTTCAGCGGGTTGTCGTGCAGGTCGAACAGTTGCTTCGGCAGGCCCTCCCAGCGGCGGTAGTCGGACGTCAGGTCGTTGACGAGGCGGGCCGCGCCCGTCTCGGCCCAGCTGTTCGACATGGCCTGCAGCGCGGCCAGGCGATCCTCGAACTCGCGCCGGGCCACCTGGTACTGCTGCACGTCCTGCGGGTCGCTGAGCACCAGGTAGCCGCGCACGTGCAGTTGCATGCTCAGCAGGCTGGCCTGCGCCTGCGTCGAGGCGAGCGACGCGGGGCGGCGCAGGTTCTCGGCCAGCGCGATGTCGTGCGTCAGGTGCTGCGCCCCCAGCAAGGCCAGCAGCACGACGAGCACCGTGACGCCGGCCAGCACGCCGAAGGCGGCCGTCAGCTTGCTGCCGATGCCGAGCGCATGCCAGCGCTCCCAGCGCGCCGGCCCGTTCATCGCGGCAGGCCGAGCGAGGCCCGGAAGGCGCTGCGCTGCGCGTCGCGCCCGAGCCGCACCGTGATCTCCTCGAAGTCGACGGAGGCGGCCTTGAGTGCGGCCTGCGGGCTCAGCTGCCCGCTCGTCGCGGCGGCCAGCCGCAGGTCCAGCGACTGCCAGTAGCTGAAGGCTCCGGGGATGCGCAGGTAGGGCAGCTGCAGCGGGTTGCTGAAGGTGTCGTCATAGGCCTGCAGGTACTGCCGCACGTCGGTGGCGTCCCAGCCGGCCTGCAGGTAGTCGTTCAAGCGGCCGCTGCCCTTGGGCGGCAGCAGGTGGTAGCGGCGGCCCGGGTCGATGCCGTCCCAGCCGCGCGCGGCGTAGACGCGCGATTTCGGCTCGGTGGCCATCAGCGCCAGCAGGTAGTAGGTGGCAGCCGGCACCTTGGAGTCGCGCGAGATCACGCCCGCCCAGGAGCCGCCGGTGGTGTTGCCGACGCGGTTGGGCCGCTCGGTCTTCACCCACCTGTGGCGGCCGACGTCGTAGTACTCGAAGGTGCCGGGCAGCTGCGACGAGCCCACCTTGCCGCGCACCCGGCTGCCCGGCTGCTGCGCGAGCGCGCCGAGGTCGCCCCAGGTGAGCGTGAGCGCGGCGCGCCCGGACAGGAAGTAGTCCCAGCCGCGACCGAGGTCCCAGTTGAGCATCTCCTTCGGGCCGAACTGCACCAGGTCGACCAGCATCGAGAGCGCGCGCACGTGGCCCGGGCTGTCCAGCAGCGGCTTCATGGTCTGCGGGTCGAACCAGTACAGGTGCGGGTTGTCCGGGCCGATCACGAAGGGCGCGGACAGCGACATGAAATGGAACATGCCCTGCACCCCGGCGCGCAGCGGCAGCAGCAGGCCGTGGTCCGGCTCGCCGTCGCCGTTGAGGTCCTTGCCGTTGAAGTAGTCGGCGATGTCGCGGAACTGCTCCCAGGTGGCCGGCGGCGCCAGCGGGTAGCCGTGGGCCTTCTGGAAGGCGGCCCGGTGCTGCGGGTCCGCCAGCAGGTCGCGCCGGTAGTACATCACCTGGCCGTCGTGGTCGTTGGCCACCATGTACTTGTGCCCGCCGAACTCGAGCAGGCTGCGCGGCGCCGGCAGCACCTCGGCGATGTCCCAGGCCGGGAAGCGCGGATCCTTGTAGTAGCGGTCGTACGGGACGATGTGCTTGCCGGCAACCAGTTCGCCGAGCCACCAGGCGCCGGCGATGCAGGCGTCGTAGCGGCCGGTGCGGTTGGTCAGGTCGGAGATCAGCGTGGCGAACAGCTCCTCGTGGGAGCGCTGCACGATCTCGAGCGTGGCGCCGGTGGCGGCCTCGAATTCCGGCTTGATCTCCAGCACCGGCCCGCCGATCCCCTGGCCTTCGGCGACCAGCACCGTCACGTGCTGTCCGGCAAACGGGCAGCGGCCCGGTTTGCAGGGCTCGGCCACGCGCGGCGGCAGCACGTCGCCGGGGCGCACCACGGTCGTGTCGGAACCCTTGAGCCGGGGCTGCGGCTCGGCGCCGTGTGCCAGGCTCGCGCCGAGCAGCCCTGCTGCGAGCGCGTAGACGGCCCGCGCCGGCCAAAGCTTGCGACCCATGCTCGTCTCCTCAACGCACACCGCTGGGCGACTGGGATCTTGCGCCTTCGGCCGCGGGTCTTGAACCTCCGGCAGGCCGTTTCCAGGGTAAACGAGAAGGTCGAGTCCGGCATTGACAAGCCGATGCATCGGCACATCATTCTCGCCAGCAGGGGACGTCTCTCCGCTCGAACGGAGAACCAGGAGAAGGCGAATGCGCGAGGCTGAGCGATGAAGATCGCCACGCGACTCAACCTGATCTCGCTGGCGGCCATCCTCGTGATGACCGCTGCGGTGCTGGGTGCTGCCGTGTTCTTTCTCGGCGCGGCGGGCGGGGCCGGGTTCATGGGCGCGATCGGGGTCATCGCCTTCGCCGCCTTGTGCCTGAACGCGATCGCGGCCGGCCTGTTCGGGCGCTGGCTGTTGCGCCGCATCGGTGCGACGCTGGACTGCGTGCGGCGGATCGAGCAGGGCGATGTCTCGGCGCGCATCGATCACGGCGGGGCGGCCGACGAGATCGGCGCCTTGCAGCGCAGCATCAACGCGATGGGCGAGTGCATCGAGCAGCGCGCCCGGGAGCAGATCGAGACGCAGGAGGCGCTGCGCGCCAGCGAGGCGCGCGTGCGCCGGGTGGTCGAGTCCAGCATGATCGGCGTGTTCTTCTGGGACACCACGGGTGCGATCACGGAGGCGAACGATGCCTTCCTGGAGATCATCGGCTACGCCCGCGACGACCTGCACGCCGGCCTGGTGAACTGGGCCCGGCTCACGCCGCCGCAGCAGGCCGATGCCGACCAGAAGGCCATCCAGCAGCTGCGCGACACCGGCCGCTGCCAGCCCTACGTGATGCACTACATCCGCATGGACTGGAGCCTGGTGCCGGTGCTGATCGGCGGGGGGCTGCTGAGGGAATCGGTGCACCAG
>NZ_JBFUFP010000105.1:0-9832 GCF_056403375.1 Rhizobacter sp. P2_H2 | reverse complement strand
GCCGGTCCCGGCAGCGCCCCGGCCGGCGTGCCGGCGGCCCCGGGATCGGTCGCGTCGACCACGGCGGCCGTGCCCGCTGCGCCGGCGGCGTCGGCGGTGCTGGCCGAGCGGGTCGAGATCCAGACCGACCTGGTGAAGGCCACGCTCGACAGCAAGGGCGGCACGCTGGTGCGCGTCGAGCTGCTGACGCAGCATGAGCAGCTGCAGAAGGACCTGTGGCAGAAGGTGCAGGAGCTGGTCGGCCTCGCGCCGCGCCATGACGAGCAGTTCGAGAAGAAGAACGTCGTCGTGCTCGATGAATCGGCGCAGCGCCTGTATGTGGCGCAAAGCGGCCTGATTCCCGCGGCGGGCGGCAGCGGCCTGCCGAACCACCTGACGGTGATGAGCCTGGTGCCCGGCGAGCGCAAGCTGAAGGATGGCAGCAACGAGCTGCAGGTGCGCTTCGAATCGCCGGTGGTGAACGGCGTCAAGCTGGTCAAGACCTACACCTTCAAGCGCGGCGACTACGTGATCGGCGTGCACAACGAGGTCACCAACGCGTCGGGTGCGCCCGTCAACGCGCGGCTGTACCTGCAGCTGGTGCGCGACGGCAACGACGGCACCGGCGGATCGAGCTTCTACTCCACGTTCACCGGCCCGGCGATCTACGACGAGACCAAGCACTTCACGAAGGTCGATTTCAAGAGCATCGAGAAGCGCGGGCCGAAGGACGTGCCCGATCACGTGACGACGGCCGAGACCGGCTGGGTCGCGATGGTGCAGCACTACTTCACCTCGGCCTGGCTGATCGACAAGCCCGACGCGAAGCAGCCGCGCGAGTACTTCACCGGCAAGGCCGACGTGACGAACGACGTCACCGGCGGCCCGGCGCACGTCTACCAGGTGGGCATGACGGTGCCGCTGGGCGACATCGCGCCGAACGCCACGAAGACCTTCGACGCGCAGCTGTTCGTCGGCCCGCAGGAAGAGCACAAGCTCGCCGAACTCGCCCCCGGCCTCGAGCTGGTGAAGGACTACGGCTACTTCAAGGTGCTGTCCGAGCCGCTGTTCTGGGTGCTGACCCAGCTRCACAAGCTGATCGGCAACTGGGGCTGGTCCATCATCTCGCTGGTCGTGCTGCTGAAGATCGCGTTCTACTGGCTCAACGCCAGCGCCTACCGCTCGATGGCCAAGATGAAGGCCATCAACCCGAAGGTGATGGAGCTGCGCGAGCGCCTGAAGGACAAGCCTCAGCAGATGCAGCAGGAGATGATGCGCATCTACCGCGAGGAGAAGGTCAACCCGATCGGCGGCTGCCTGCCCATCATTGCGCAGATGCCGTTCTTCATCGCGCTGTACTGGGTGTTGCTGTCGACGGTGGAAATGCGCAACGCGCCGTGGATCGGCTGGATCACCGACCTGTCGGCCAAGGACCCGTACTTCATCCTGCCGCTGCTGATGACGCTGTCGAGCCTGCTGCAGACCTGGCTGAACCCGACGCCGCCGGATCCGGTGCAGGCCAAGATGATGTGGATCATGCCGCTGGTGTTCTCGGTGATGTTCTTCTTCTTCCCGGCCGGCCTGGTGCTGTACTGGCTGACGAACAACATCCTGTCGATCGCGCAGCAGTGGCTGATCAACAAGCAGCTGGGCGTGCTGGGCAAATAGCAACCTCAGGTTGCCCCCGCGCTTGCGGCCCCCCAAGCGGGGGCTTGTTGCAAGAGGCGGTCGGCGCGACGATCCAGCCATGGAACGACGGCAGCTCGCCGCCCTTCCACCAGTTCAATGCGGGGCAGACCCGCTGCCGTGATCTCGGCAGCGGCTCGGGAGGATGATTCGGATCGCAGCATGCTGCACCGGCGCTTCCCCCCGCGCCATCTTCAACCCGGGCCACGCCGTGTGCGTGCCCGGGTTTGTCGTTTCTGGACGGCCTTCCAGGACAATCACCGCCATGCTGCCGCGCCACCACGACCCCGTCATCGCCATCACCACCGCGCCCGGCCGCGGCGCCGTCGGCATCGTGCGTGCCTCGGGCCGCGACCTGAAGCCGCTGGTCGACGCGCTGTTCGGTCGCGCACTGGCGCCGCGGCACGCCACCTACCTGCCCTTCACCGATGCACAGGGCCAGGTGATCGACCGCGGGCTGGCGCTGTACTTCCCGGCCCCGCATTCGTACACCGGCGAAGACGTGCTCGAACTGCAGGCGCACGGCGGCCCGGTCGTGCTGCAGTTGCTGCTCGCGCGCTGCCTGGAAGCCGGTCGCGCGGTCGGGACAGGGACAGGGACGGGGATGGGGCTGCGCCTGGCCGAGCCGGGCGAGTTCACCGAGCGCGCCTACCTGAACGACAAGCTCGACCTCGCGCAGGCCGAAGCCGTCAGCGACCTGATCGAAGCCAGCACCGAGGCGGCGGCGCGCTCGGCCAGCCGTTCGCTGAGCGGCGCGTTCTCCGACGAAGTGCATGCGCTGCGCGATCGGCTGGTCTCGCTGCGCATGCTGGTCGAGGCGACGCTCGATTTCCCGGAGGAAGAGATCGACTTCCTGCAGAAGGCCGACGCGCTCGGCCGCCTGCGCAGCATCGCGGCCGATGTCGCGGGCGTCCTCGGCCGCGCGCGCCAGGGGGCGCTGCTGCGCGAGGGCATGCAGATCGTGCTGGCCGGGCAACCGAACGTCGGCAAGAGTTCGCTGCTGAATGCGCTGGCCGGTGCCGAGCTGGCGATCGTGACGCCGATCCCCGGCACCACGCGCGACAAGGTCAGCGAGACCATCCAGATCGACGGCGTGCCGGTGCACGTGATCGACACCGCCGGGCTGCGCGAGGCCGGCGACGAGGTCGAGCGCATCGGCATCGCGCGCAGCTGGGAGGCGATCGAGCGGGCCGATGCGGTACTGTTCCTGCACGACCTGACGCGGCGCGGCGAGCCGGGCTACGACGCGGCCGAGGCGCAGATCGCGGCGCGGCTGCCGCCGCCGCAACGCGACGGCGAACGCATCGTGCACGTCTACAGCAAGAGCGACCTGGCGAAGGCGCAGGATCTGCCGACCGGTGCAGGCCACCACCTTGCGCTGTCGGCCCGCACCGGCGAAGGCCTGGACGCACTGCGCCGCCTGCTGCTGCAACTGGCCGGCTGGCATGCCTCGCCCGACGGGTTGTTCATCGCGCGCGCCCGCCATGTCGACGCGCTGCGGCACACCGCGGAGCATCTCGCGTTGGCACTCGAACTCGCGACCTCGCCCGACCCGGCGCTCGACCTGCTGGCCGAAGAACTGCGCCTTGCGCAGACGGCGTTGTCGCAGATCACCGGCGAGTTCACGTCAGATGACTTGCTGGGCGAGATCTTCAGCCGCTTCTGCATCGGCAAGTAGCACTTTTTGTCACACGGGCCCCGACAGACGGGACCGTGACGGTGACCGACGGGCACAACTTTTGCCATGCGCTGTTGTGGTGCCCGTCACACACGCTGATAATCGCGTCACTTTCACGCACTTGTCCCGCAAGTACGCGTCACACCACACAGAGGACACGATGGAACTGCAGCAGCTGGTACAAGCGATTCAGACGTTGAATGCGGAAGACGCCTTTCGCGCGCGTTTGACGCTCGACCAGTGGCGGGTCATCGGGCCCTACCTCACGCGCCACGACATCCGCGCCGGCGACCTGCTGATCAAGCAGGGCGATTCCGACCGGAGCATGTATTTCCTCGGCCAGGGCTCGCTGCAGGTCTTCGTGACCGGCGGCCCGCCCGGCAGCAACCGCATCGCGATCCTGCGCGCCGGCTCGGTGATCGGCGAACCGGCGCTGTTCCTCGACGGCCCGCGCATGGCCAACGTCGAGGCGATGACGCCGTGCATCGTGTGGGCGCTGCGCGGCCCGCGCCTGGAAGAGCTGGCCCAGCGCACGCCGGCCCTCGCGCTCGAGCTGGTGCGGGCTGCCGGCTCGGTGATGGCGCTGCGCATGCGCGCCAACATCACGCGCCAGACCCCGATCACCTGAGTCGGATCCTCCGGTCCCGGGCGGGCGTCAATGCCCGCCGAAATCGACCAGCGTGAACAGCGGCAGCCCGRCCTCGCGCAGGCGCTGCGAGCCCTGCAGCTCCGGCAGGTCGACGATGGCCGCGCCTTCGATCACCACCGCGCCGAGCCGCTGCAGCAACCGCATGCCGGCCATCATCGTGCCGCCGGTGGCGATCAGGTCGTCGACCAGCACGATGCGGTCGCCGGGCTTCACCGCATCGGTGTGCATCTCGACGGTGGCCGAGCCGTATTCCAGCTCATAGGTCTCCTGCACCGTCGTGAACGGCAGCTTGCCCTTCTTGCGGATCGGGATGAAGCCGACGTTGAGCTCGTAGGCCAGCACCGAGCCGATGATGAAGCCGCGCGCGTCGAGCCCGGCGATCGCGGTCGGCCGCACGTCGAAATAGCGGTGCACGAACTCGTCGATCAGGATGCGGAAGGTGCGCGGATCGGCCAGCAGCGGCGTGATGTCGCGGAATTGCACGCCCGGCTCCGGCCAGTCGGGCACGGTGCGGATGCTGCGCTTGATGGTGTCGCGCGCTGATTCGAGGGGGCTGGCTGCGGTCATGGGGGATTCACCGTCGGTGAGCGGGGCGCCATTGTCCCGCACGCGACAGCCCGCGACGGGAAATCCCGGGCGACGCCATCGTGCGTGCCGACTAGTCTCGATCTGCCACTCGGCGCCCACACCAGGAGACACCCCATGCATCAGCGTCACTTGCTGAGGATGACGGCTTTCGCCGCCGCCTCCACCTTGCTGTTCTCCGCCTGCGGCGGTGGAGACGACGGCCCTGCCCCGGCGCCCGCGCCGGTCCCCGAGGAGACGCGTGCACAGGATGGCCGCACCGCGTTCACCGCCGATCCCGCGGCGCTCGCGTTCGACGCGCTCGCGGGCCTGGCCGTCGAGACCGACCGCTGGACCGGCGTGCAAGGCGGTGCCGGCTACCGCGTCGAGGTGCCGAAGACCGGCTGGAACGGCAAGCTCGTGATGTATGCGCACGGCTACGTCGGCACCGGCAACGCGCTCGTGGTGACGAACCCGTCGATCCGCCGCTACCTGCTGGAGCAGGGTTTCGCGTGGGCTGCATCGAGCTACGGCAAGAACTTCTACGACGTGCGCGCCGGCGTCGAGGACACCAACGCGCTCGCGCAGGCCTTCGTGCAGATCGCAGCGGCCAACGGCCGCACGCTGGCGGCGCCGACCCGCACCTACCTGATCGGCCATTCGATGGGCGGCCACATCACCGCGGCCGCGATCGAGGACGAGGCGGCCGCGACCGCGGTCCACAAGCAGAAGTACGACGGCGCGGTGCCGATGTGCGGCGTGGTCGGCGACACCGAGCTGTTCGACTACTTCGCCGGCTACCAGCTCGCGGCGCAGCAACTGGCCGGCGTGCCGGCGACATCTTTCCCGACCACCGACTGGGCCACGCTGGTCGCCGACGTGCGGACCACGTTGTTCGCGAGCCAGACCTCGTTCACGACGCCCACCGCGCAGGGCGCGAAGCTGAAGGAGGTGGTGATGAACCTGACCGGCGGGCCGCGGCCGATCTTCGACCAGGGCTTCGCGAACAACGGGCTGCAGAACGTCGTGTGGGGCACCTTCGGCGGCGACGGCAGCATCAACGGCATCCTGAACAGGAGCGTGGTCGACACGAACCGCTTCAGCTACCGGTTCACCGCGAGCGATGCGGTGCTGGCCTCGTTCAACGCGTCGATCGTGAAGGCGACGGCGGTACCCGATGCCAACCGGCTGCGCACGGATGGCCTGCGCTGGATCCCGAAGGTGAACGGCGAGTTCAAGATCCCGGTCGTCAGCCTGCACACGCTGGGCGACCTGTACGTGCCGTTCCGCATGGAGCAGGTCTACCGCGAGCGTGTCGAGGCGAAGGGCAACGGCGGCTGGCTGGTACAGCGGGCGGTGCGCGCACCGAGCCACTGCGACTTCACGGTGGCCGAACAGGTCGGCGCGTTCTCGGCGATGGTGGCGTGGGCCGAGACCGGCGTGAAGCCGGCCGGCGATGACGTGACCACCGCGGCGACGGTGGCCGACCCGGGCTATGGCTGCACCTGGACCGTCAACGCCGGCGGTGCGGACGACAACCCGACGACGATCGCGACCCGCGCGCTGATGCCGGCCTGCCCGGCGCCGTGAAACAGCTCAGCGGCCGAGCAGCTTGCTCTCGGCCAGGGCGAGCGGCTCCGGCAGCCCCGACAGCACCAGCGTGTCGCCGCCGGCCAGCAGCAGCGCGTCGTGCGGCTTCGTCACCGCGCCCGACGCGCGGCGCACCGACACCACGGTGACGCCCACCGCATGCAGCGCCAGCGCCGACAGCGGCTGGCCGATCCAGCTGCCGGCCGACGGCATGCTGACGCTGAGCAGCCGTGCCTGCTGCCGCTCGTCGACGGTGTCGTCGTCGGCGCCGTGGAAGTAGCCGCGCAGCAGCCCGTAGCGCGCATCGCGCTGGTCCTGCACGACGCGGATCACGCGCCGCATCGGCACGCCCACCAGCGCCAGCGCATGGCTCGCGAGCATCAGCGAGCCCTCGATCGCCTCGGGCACCACCTCGGTCGCTCCAGCCGCCTGCAGCCGCTCGATGTCGCTGTCGTCGAGCGTGCGCACGATCACCGGCACCGTCGGCGCGTGCGCCTGCACCAGGTGCAGGATCTTCATCGCCGACGGCGTGTCGTGGTAGCTCACCACCACCGCGCTGGCGCGTGCCAGCCCGGCCGCCATCAGGCTCTGYAGCCGCGCGGCGTCACCGAACACCACGCTCTGCCCGGCCGCGGCGGCCTGGCGCACGCGGTCGGGGTCGAGGTCGAGCGCCATGTACGGGATGCGCTCGCCGTCGAGGATGCGCGCCAGGCTCTGCCCGCTGCGGCCGTAGCCGGCGATGATCACGTGCGCCTCGGTGTTGATCGCGCGCTTGGCGATGCTCGTCATCGCGACCGACTGCATCAGCCAGTCGCTCGAACTCAGGCGCATCACGATGCGGTTGCTGTACATGATGATGAACGGCGTGGCCAGCATGCTCAGCACCATGCTCGCGAGCACCGGGCTCTGCAGCGGGGCCGGGATCAGGTGCTCCTGCGTCGCCAGCGTCAGCAGCACGAAGCCGAACTCGCCGGCTTGCGCCAGGTACAGGCCGGTGCGCAGCGCGACACCCGGCGCCGCGCCCGCCAGCCGCGCCAGCAGCGTCACCAGCGCGAACTTGAACAGCACCGGCAGCACCGTCATCGCCAGCACCAGCGGCCATTGCCGCAGCACGATCTCGACGTCGAGCTTCATGCCGATCGTGATGAAGAAGAGCCCGAGCAGCACGTCGTGGAACGGCCGGATGTCGGTCTCCACCTGGTGCTTGTACTCGGTCTCGGCGATCAGCATGCCGGCCACGAAGGCGCCGAGCGCGAGCGACAGCCCCGCATGCTCGGTCAGCCAGGCCAGGCCGAGCGTGACCAGCAGCAGGTTCAGGATGAACAGCTCCTCGCTCTTGCGCCGCGCCACCAGCGTGAGCCACCAGCGCATCACGCGCTGCCCGCCGACCAGCAGCACGGCGAGCACCAGCACCGCCTTCAGGCCGGCCCAGGCCAGCGCCGGTGCCAGCGCATCGGGCGATGAGCCGAGCGCCGGGATCAGCACCAGGAACGGCACCACGGCCAGATCCTGGAACAGCAGCACGCCCATCACGCGGCGGCCGTGCTCGCTCTCCAGCTCGAGCCGCTCGGCCATCAGCTTGACGACGATCGCGGTGCTGCTCATCGCCAGCGCCCCGCCCAGCGCGAACGCGCTCTGCCACGACAAGCCCCAGCTGCGCCCGACCTGCGCCAGCCCCCAGCCGAGCAGCACGTTGCCCGCCAGCGCCGCCAGCACCGTCATCGCGACCTGGCTGAGGCCGAGGCCGAACACCAGCCGGCGCATGCTGTTGAGCTTCGGCAGGTTGAACTCGAGCCCGATCACGAACATCAGGAACACCACGCCGAACTCGGCCAGGTAGGTCATGCCGGCCGAATCCTTGGCCAGGCCGAGGGCATTCGGGCCGATCAGCACGCCGACCGTCAAATAGCCGAGCATCGGCGGCAACTTCAGCGACCGGCACGCCACCACGCCCAGCACCGCGGCGATGAGATACAGCAGGACGAGTTCGAGTGTGGATGYCATGAAGTCGCTGTCGCAACGTGCGTGCCTACAATCGCCTGATCCTATCGGACCGAAGCTTCTCTCCGTGCCCCTGACCGCCCCTCCCGCCGATTCTTTTGATGCCGAACGCGTGCTGCAGCTGGCGCGCGAGACCTTCGACATCGAGGCCCGCGCGCTGCTGGCCTTGCACGCGCGCCAGGGCGACAGCTTCGTGCAGGCGGTGCGCGCGATGCTGCAGTGCAAAGGCCGGGTGGTCGTGATGGGCATGGGCAAGAGCGGGCACGTGGGCCGCAAGGTCGCGGCCACGCTGGCCTCCACCGGCACGCCCGCCCTCTTCGTGCACCCGGCCGAGGCGAGCCACGGCGACCTGGGCATGGTGACGCCCGGCGACGTGGTGCTCGCGATCTCCAATTCGGGCGAGAGCGACGAGCTCGCCGCGATCCTGCCGGCGCTCAAGCGCCTGGGCGTCACGCTGGTCGCGATGACCGGCCGGCCCGACTCCAGCCTGGCGAGCCATGCCGACATCACCATCAGCAGCGCCGTCGACCAGGAGGCCTGCACGCTGAACCTCGCGCCCACCGCCAGCACCATCGCGCAGATGGCGGTCGGCGACGCGCTGGCGGTCGCGCTGCTCGATGCGCGCGGCTTCCGCGAGGAAGACTTCGCCCGCTCGCACCCGGGCGGCAGCCTGGGCCGCAAGCTGCTGACCCACGTGCGCGACGTGATGCGCAGCGGCGACGACGTGCCGCAGGTGCCGCCGGCCACGCCCTTCGTCGACACGATGCGCGAGATGACGCGCAAGGGCCTGGGCGCCACCGCGGTGCTCGGCGAGCGCGGCGAGATCCTCGGCATCTTCACCGACGGCGACCTGCGCCGCCTCGTCGAGCAGGGCCGCGACCTGCGCGCGCTGACCGCGGCCGACGTGATGAGCCCGAGCCCGCGGCGCGTGCGCAGCGATGCCCTTGCGGTCGACGCGGCCGACCTGATGGAGCTGCACCGCATCACCGTGCTGCTCGTCGTCGACGCCGACGACCGGCTGGTCGGCGTCATCAATACCAACGACCTGATGCGCGCGAAGGTGATCTGATGGCCCTGGACGACATCACCCCGGTGCTCGGCTTCCCGCCTGAGCTGCTGCTGCGCGCGCAGGACATCCGCGCCGCGATCTTCGACGTCGACGGCGTGCTGACCGACGGCCGCATCTACATCAGCGAGCGCGGCGAGGAGTTCAAGGCCTTCAACACGCTCGACGGCCACGGGCTGAAGCTGCTGGCCCAGGGCGGCATCGCGCCGATCGTGATCACCGGCCGCGATTCGCCGGCGGTGCGCCGGCGCGTCAACGACCTGGGCATCGCGCATGCCGTCTACGGCGTGCACGACAAGCTGGCCGCCGCGCAGCACCTGCTGACGACGCTCGGCATCGGCTGGGATGCGGTGGCGGCGATCGGCGACGACTGGCCCGACCTGCCGCTGCTCGCGCGCGCCGCACTGGCCTGCGCGCCGGTCAACGGCCATGTCGAGGTGCGGGCGATCGCGCACCACGTCACCACGGCGGCGGGCGGCCATGGCGCCGCGCGCGAGTTCTGCGACCTGCTGCTGTCGGCCACCGGCCGCTATGCCGCGCTGCTGCGCGGCCACCTCACCACGCTCGATGGCGGAAGCTGACGCTGCCGCCCAGGCCAGCCGCCCCGGCGCGCTGGCGC
>NZ_JBFUFP010000104.1:0-9849 GCF_056403375.1 Rhizobacter sp. P2_H2 | reverse complement strand
CCTGCGATCAGCGGCCTGGTGCGCACGGTGAGCCTGCAATACAACGCGCTGGGCAGCATCCTCTACAAGAGCGATGTCGGCATCTACAACTACGGCGCGCAGGGGGCGACCTCGGTTCGACCGCACGCCGTTCAAAGCATCGAGGGAGCCGCAGCCAACAGCTATGGCTTCGATGCGAACGGGAACATCGCGAGCGCGACGGCGGGCAAGTACCGCGGGATCGCGTACACGGGCTTCAACCTGCCGGACAGCCAGAGCGGCGTGCAAGGGCCGTCAGGCGGACCGAGCTACGTGTGGAACTACGACGAGGACCATGCGCGCATTCGCGAGGTGCGGACGATTCCGAGTGGCACGAACGCCGGTACTCGAACGACGTGGTACCTGCACCCGGACAACACGGGTGGCCTGGCCTTCGAGAGCGAAGTCAATACGCCGACAAGTCCGAGCGCAGCGAACCCTGCGGTCACGAGCAACCGCCACTACCTGAGCGCAGGCGGCCAGAGCCTCGGSGTGCTGGTCACCACCGGMGCGCTGCCKWCRCTYGGATCCACGCAGACCGCACCACCCGTGCAGTCGAGCCTGAGCGCGGTGAAGCTGGAGTAYTGGCACAAGGATCACCTGGGCAGCATCGCGGCGACGACSGACCACAACGGCGAYGTGACGGCCCGYGAYGCRTACGACCCGTTCGGCAAGCGGCGCTTYGCSAACGGCAACTACGACGCGACAGGCGCTCTCGTCGTCGATTGGAGTCCCGCCGTCAACAGCGGCACGGACCGCGGCTTCACCGGCCATGAGCAGCTCGACGACATCGGGCTCACGCACATGAACGGGCGGATGTACGACGCGACGATCGGGCGCTTCCTATCAGTGGACCGCGCGGTGACGCAACCCTATGAGCTACAGAGCTACAACCGCTACAGCTATGTCGAGAACAGGCCACTGAACAGCACGGACCTGAGCGGGTGGAATCCAAATGAGCTGACACCGAGCAAGGCGCCAGAAATCACTGTAAGCGACGCGCCGCCGATCTTGACGATGGCCACGGTGGAGGTAACGGCCGGTGCTACGACCCATACGGTGTCAAACGGCCCCGACAACAGCTGCACGTCATCGTGCGCCGGTAGCGTCTTTGGTGGACCACCGAAGGTCCAGATGCTCGGAACTCAGAGTGCGCTCGGTGGTGGGCTTCGCTGGAATACGGCGGAGAGGCGCCGTCAAATGATTGACCCGACGCTGGATCCGATGTGGCGTACCGCAGGCACGGGCTTGGCAAGTCTGGCTGCCGTGACGTGGGGAAGCATCACGGGCAATGAAGCATTGGTTGAGGCAGGCTTTGACGGTCCCAGAGATCTAGGAATCTCCAGCGGAGAAGGCGTCGCAATGGCCGTTTTCCTGGGCTTTGGAGGAAGGCAGGGGGGCGGCCCCAAAGGAGTTACCGCAAAGGGGGCTGCTGGCGAGACGCCCTTCATCAACGGCGTGAAGGTGACTGACCGTGCGACAGGAAACGTCCTCCAAGGCACGGTCGATCTRACACCGACACTCGATCGCATATCTGCCGGCAAGAGCTTTCCGAGCCGAAACGATGGTTCCGTGTTCGCGAACAAAGAGGGACTGCTACCGCAGCAGCCAAGCGGCTACTATAAGGAGTACGTGCATCCGACTCCTGGCGTAAACGGCCCGGGCCCCCAGCGGATCGTGAAGGGACAAGGCGGGGAAACCTTCTACACGCCGGACCACTACCGCACGTTCATTCGAGTGAATCCATAGGCGGAGCAAACGATGGCAGCTGTCAAAACGACATTCGAGTACTCCGACTCCCCGGACCCCATGTTCGAGCAGGACGACTTCGTGCTGAAGGTTCCTGCTGGGATTCGCTTCAAGGGCGAACTACTGGCAGCCTTGGCGCGCACTGGCAAATTTCCTGACTACTTCGGTGGAAATTGGGATGCATTGCAAGACTGCCTCCGTGATCTAAGTTGGATAAGTAATAGGAAGGTTGTGGTTCTACACAGCGACCTTCCGTTGCATAACAATCCGGCAGAGTGCCGCACCTATCTGGAGATACTTCAAACGACGCTTTCTGATTGGGCAAAGAGCTTCGAGTCGGATACTGTCGAGCCTCCGCTTGCGTGGTCATATGTCGACCACGAACTTCGAGTTGTCTTCCCTGCCCGATCCAAGGGAGTTGTTGCTCGTTTCATTGCTGGGGCATGAAGTGTGACGTGGCCCAAATGCTCGTCAAAGCACAGCAAGCGATTTGCAATCGGTACGGCGCACCTTATGTCGCCTGCGACTTGACCCTGAAGGTTGGGGTATCAAGGAATCTAAGAAGCGGTGCTATGCCAGTCAACGGACTGCGCGTAGCGCCGCAACACGATACGTGTGGGTGGTATATCTGGGCGGGCGAAGATTGGTCTGATGACAAGAATTTCTTTCTTCCCTTGCACGCCTTGCATCTGGAGGAGTGGGCGCCCATCGTTCTCCCATATCTGGGGCTCGCTCCAGGTTGGCGCTTCCTCGCTACGAGTACGCATGAGGACGTATGGCTAGATGAAAAGTTGGTCTTGTGATCGGTGCTTGGAAGCTGAAGAGCMTAGGTGTTAACCGAGTCCGAAGAGTTCGCCTCGGCCGCTGTATCCGACGCGCTGAGGCTCGATCGCTCATGGGCAAGTGACGGAACAAAGATGCAAGCATCGATCCAATCCCTTCTAAATCTTGGCCCTCTTCCGAGTTCATCCACTGCAACTGTCTCAGAGGTTCAAGCCATTGAGGCGCAATTATCGACAGTTAAAAAACCAATCTCGGACGAGGAGGCCCAGGCACTGCCCAAGCTCTTTGGGCCGGATGACTGCTTTGGGCTTGCTTGGACCTTGCTCCATTTAATTGAGAGCGCGCCGAACTGGCCGATCAACGATGCAATGAATGGCTTGGGTGGTGAGTGGATTGATCGACTTCGAGAAAGATCCGTGTAGTAGATGCCGATGTTTTCCGCCCATGGGGATGGTATATGGCCCTGATGATGTCCGAGCGGATTAAAGTTGCGGTCGAATCTATCGGCGCTTGCGGGACAGCGTTTCATCGAGTGAACTGACGGATTGCGCGCTGGAAGATCGTGGAACACAAGCCTGCCGATGCGGAACTCACGATCCGCATTCCCATGTCGGGAGTCAGCCGATATGTGGCGGAGCTGGCCGCTCGCCATCACGTGACGTACTCGCGATGCCGGGTTGACGAGTGGGCCCACGTCGTCACCCGACTTTCCGGTGACGAGGTCCGGTCTGACGAAACCTGTGACCTGCTGGTCGCGCTCAGGCGAGCACACAAGTTGACCGACCTCGAGATGGCGGCACTGCTCATCAGCCATCTGCGAGAGAGAAAGCACGTCCGAGTCTCCGAGGATTCCGAACCCCGTGCGGTCTCTGAGGACGCGACTCAGGGCTTGTCCCGATGACGCCGAAACGGATTGCAGCAACATTTCGTTCGTCACTCAAACTATGTCGGCGCGGCCCAACTTGCGCCCGCCGGCGGCCGAAGTGATGCTCCCACAAGACAGACCCCCACAAGACAGGAGAGAGACATGCAGTTCAAGCACACCCTGGGCGCCGTCGCGTTCGCGCTCGCTTTCGGATCCCTCAGCACCGCCGCCCAGGCGCAGCTCACCGTCGGCGTCAGCTGGTCGAACTTCCAGGAAGAACGCTGGAAGACCGACGAGGCGGCCATCAAGGCCCAGCTCGAGAAGCTGGGCGCCAAGTACGTGAGCGCCGATGCCGGCGGCTCGCCCGAGAAGCAGCTGGGCGACATCGAGGGCCTGATGTCCAAGGGCGCCAAGGTGCTGATCGTGCTCGCGATGGACAAGGACGCGATCCTGCCGGCCGTCAACAAGGCCGCGAAGCAGAAGGTGCCGGTGGTGGCCTACGACCGCCTGATCGAGGCGCCCGGCGTCTTCTACATCACCTTCGACAACAAGGAGGTCGGCCGCCTGCAGGCGCGCGCCGTCTTCAAGGCCCAGCCCAAGGGCAACTACGTGATGATCAAGGGCTCGCCGACCGACCCGAACGCGAACTTCCTGCGCGAAGGCCAGCAGGAGGTGATCGACGCCGCCGTCAAGAAGGGCGACATCAAGATCGTCGGCGAGGAGTACACCGACGGCTGGAAGCCCGAGGTCGCGCAGAAGAACATGGAGCAGATCATCACGAAGAACGGCGGCAAGATCGACGCGGTCGTCGCGTCGAACGACGGCACCGCCGGCGGCGTGGTGGCCGCGCTCACCAGCAAGGGCATCAAGGGCATCCCGGTGTCCGGCCAGGACGGCGACTTCGCCGCGTTGAACCGCGTGGCCGCCGGCTCGCAGACGGTGTCAGTCTGGAAGGATGCGCGCGACCTGGGCCGCGAGGCCGCCAGCGCGGCGGTGGCACTCGGCGGCGGCAAGTCGCCCGAGAAGGCCGTCAGCTGGAACGGCGGCGAGAAGAAGATCGCGCTGCAGTCGCGTTTCCTGGCGCCGGTGGCGATCACGCGTGACAACCTCGACCTCGTCGTCAAGGCCGGCTGGATCAAGAAGGACGAGCTGTGCAAGGGCGTGACGGGCGACAAGGTGCCCGCAGCCTGCAAGTGAGTCCATTGATCGAACAGTTGCGTCGCGCCGCCGTCGACTGGCGGCTGGTGCTGATGGGCCTGGTGCTCGCCGTGATGTCGCTGGTGTTCCACGCGATGTCCGGCGGCATCTTCCTGTCGCCGGAGAACCTCTACAACATCGCGCAGCAGACGGCGGTGGTCGGCATCGTCTCGACGGTGATGGTGCTGGTGATCGTCGCGCGCCACATCGACCTGTCGGTCGGCTCGACGATGGGCTTCGTCGGTGTGCTGATCGCCTACCTGCAGTACACCGCCGGCTGGTCGTGGCAGGCCGCTTGCCTGGCCGGCCTCGCGGTGGCGCTGCTGGTGTCGGTGTACCAGGGCGGGCTGACGGCGGTGCTCGGCGTGCCGTCGTTCGTCGTGACGCTGGGCGGGCTGATGTCGTTCCGCGGCGCGGCCTTCCTGGTCGCCGACGGCAAGACCCAGCCGGTCAGCGACGACTTCTTCGTCAACCTCGGCGGCGGCTACGACGGCGCGATCGGCGTCGGCCCGAGCTGGGTGCTGGGCGGGCTGCTCGGCGCGGCGCTGGTCGTGCGCATGCTGCTGCGCCGGCGCGCGAAGCAGCGCCACGGCATGGCGCTGGAGCCGCTGTGGGTCGATGCGCTGCTGACCGGGTTGACGATCGCGCTGCTGCTCGGCTTCGTCGCGTTGATGTCGGCCTACCGGATCTCGTCGAAGACCGAGGCGCAGGGCATCCCGGTGCCGGTGCTGATCTGGGGCGTGGTGGCCGGCGGGCTGTCGTTCATCGTGCACCGCACCCGCTTCGGCCGCTATGTGTTCGCGATGGGCGGCAACCCCGATGCCGCGGCGCTGGTCGGCATCCCGGTGCGGCGCGTCACGCTGATGCTGTTCGCGCTGCTGGGCGTGCTGATCACGGTGGCGGCGATCGTCTCGGTGGCGCGCCTGAACGCCGGCACCAACTCGCTGGGCAGCGGCATGGAGCTCTACGTGATCGCCGCCGCGGTGATCGGCGGCACCGCCTTGTCCGGCGGCAGCGGCTCGATCCTCGGCTCGGTGCTGGGCGCGCTGATCATGCAGTCGCTCGACAGCGGCATGCTGCTGCTCGACGTGCCGATCGGCAAGCGCATGGTGATCATCGGGCAGGTGCTGATCGTGGCCGTCGTGTTCGACGTGCTGTACCGCCGCTACGTGCAGGAAAGCTGATGGAACCCCTCGTCGAACTGGTCGACATCCACAAGGCCTTCGGCGGCGTGCGCGCCGTCGAGGGCGTGAACCTTACGCTGTACCCGGGCGAGGTGGTCGCGCTGCTCGGCCACAACGGCGCCGGCAAGTCGACGCTGATGAAGATGCTGGCCGGCGCCTACCCGATCGACAGCGGCGAGACCCGCATCGGCGGGCAGAAGGTGCACATCCGCACGCCGGCCGAAGCGCAGTCGCACGGCATCGAGACGATCTACCAGACGCTCGCGCTGGCCGACAACCTCGATTYGGTCGCCAACCTGTTCCTCGGCCGCGAGAAGCTGACGCCGTGGCGCACGCTGGACGACCACTTCATGGAGGTGCAGGCGCGGCAGGTCTTCCAGCGCCTGAACAAGAACTTCACCAACATCCGCACGCCGGTGCGCCGGCTGTCGGGCGGGCAGCGGCAGGTGGTCGCGATCTCGCGGGCCATCTACTTCAATGCGCGCATCCTGGTGATGGACGAGCCCTGCGCGGCGCTCGGCCCGGAGGAGACGCGCATGGTCGGCAACCTGGTGCGCCAGCTGAAGTCCGAAGGCGTCGGCATCTTCCTGATCAGCCACGACATGCCCGACGTGTTCGAGCTCAGCGACCGGCTCGCGGTGATGAAGAACGGCAAGCTCGTGGGCACCTACCGCACCGCTGACGTGACCGAGGACGAGGTGCTCGGCATGATCATCCTCGGCAAGCAGCCGGTGGGCAAAACGCAGGCATTTGCGCCGGCTTGACAGCCCGCCGCGGCGCTTGCTGCGGTGCGGGATGCTACATTTCGGGGGTTTGCCCTAGGGCCCGCGCGGGCCGATGCCTTCCGGCTCGTCCGCGGCTGTAACCACCCTGAAACCCATCCCGATCGCTGTCCTGATGGCCTTGCCCACCGCCGCGCCCGAGCGTCAGCTCAAGCATCGACGCAGCATCGACGTGCGCGTCTATGCGCGCGGCAACGGCTTGTGGGAAGTGGATGCCCACCTCAGCGACATCAAGACCCGTGACGCGACGCTGGCCGGCGAGACCCGCCATGCGGGCGACCCGATCCACGACATGCTGCTGCGCCTGGTGGTCGACGAGGCGTTCAACATCGTCGAGGCCGGCTCCGAAACCCGCTGGATGCCGTACCCCGGCCACTGCAACGACCTCGGCGATGCCTACGCTCGGCTGGTCGGCCTGAACCTGCTGCAGGGCTTCCGCGCCGCGGTGCGCCAGCGCCTCGGCGGCGTGCTGGGCTGCACCCATCTGACGGAAATGACCCAGGTGCTGCCGACCGCGGTCGTGCAGGCCTTCGCCGGCGAGGTGCTGGACACGCGGGAGGACAATGCGTCCGGCCGCCAGCCGTTCCAGCTCGACCGCTGCCATGCGCTGCGCACCGACGGTCCGGTGGTGCGCACCTTCTACCCCCGCTGGTACCGAGCGTTGCCTGTGCCAGGCACCCCCATCGACGGGCCTGCCCGTTGAACATTTTTAGAAACTGAGCGAGAGAGTCCGCGATGAAAATCCATGAGTACCAAGGCAAGGAAATCCTGCGCCAGGCCGGTGTCCCGGTCCCGAAGGGCTACCCGGCATTCAGCGTGCTGGAGGCCACCGAAGCGGCCCAGAAGCTGGGCGGCCCGGTCTGGGTCGTGAAGGCGCAGATCCATGCCGGCGGTCGCGGCAAGGGCGGCGGCGTCAAGCTCGCGCGCTCGCTCGACGACGTGAAGAAGCTGTCCGGCGAGATCCTCGGCATGCAGCTGAAGACGCACCAGACCGGCCCCGAAGGCCAGAAGGTGCGCCGCCTGCTGATCGAGGAAGGCGCCGACATCAAGAAGGAGTACTACGTCGCTGCCGTCACCGACCGCGCGACGCAGAAGGTCGCGATGATGGCCAGCAGCGAAGGCGGCATGGACATCGAGGAAGTCGCCCACAGCACCCCCGAGAAGATCCTGAAGGTCTTCATCGACCCGCTGACCGGCATGACCGACGCGCAAGGCTACGAGCTCGCCAAGGGCATCGGCGTGCCCGAGGCCTCGCAGGCGCAGGCGGTCGACGTCTTCAAGAAGCTGTACGGCTGCTACATGAGCACCGACGCGTCGCTCGCCGAGATCAACCCGCTGATCCTCGAAGGCAACGGCAGCATCAAGGCGCTCGACGCGAAGTTCAACTTCGACTCGAACGCGCTGTTCCGCCACCCCGAGATCACCGCCTACCGCGACCTCGACGAAGAGGATCCGGCCGAGATCGAGGCCAGCAAGTTCGACCTCGCGTACATCCAGCTCGACGGCAACATCGGCTGCCTGGTGAACGGCGCCGGCCTCGCGATGGCGACGATGGACACCATCAAGCTGTTCGGCGGCGAGCCGGCCAACTTCCTGGACGTGGGCGGCGGCGCCACCGCCGAGAAGGTCACCGAAGCCTTCAAGATCATGCTGAAGAACCCCAAGGTGAAGGCGATCCTCGTCAACATCTTCGGCGGCATCATGCGCTGCGACACCATCGCCGAAGGCGTGATCGCCGCGTGCAAGGCGGTCAACCTGTCGGTGCCGCTGGTCGTGCGCATGAAGGGCACGAACGAAGACCTGGGCAAGAAGATGCTGGCCGACAGCGGTCTGCCCATCATCAGCGCCGACTCGATGGCCGAAGCGGCCCAGAAGGTCATGGGCGCCCTGAAGGCCCCCCTGAAAGCCTGAGCCTCCGCGCGACGACCCCCCAAGGAAATTCCATGAGCATCCTGATCAACAAAGACACCAAGGTCATCACGCAGGGCATCACCGGCAAGACGGGCCAGTTCCACACCCGCATGTGCCGCGACTACGCGAACGGCAAGAACTGCTTCGTCGCCGGCGTGAACCCGAAGAAGGCCGGTGAAGACTTCGAAGGCATCCCGATCTTCGCGAACGTCAAGGACGCGGCTGCCAGCACCGGCGCCACCGTCAGCGTGATCTACGTGCCGCCGGCCGGTGCCGCGGCCGCCATCTGGGAGGCCGTCGAGGCCGACCTGGACCTCGCCATCTGCATCACCGAAGGCATTCCCGTGAAGGACATGCTGGAAGTGCGCAACCGCATGAAGCAGAAGGAAGCCAAGGGCGGCAAGCAGACGCTGCTGCTCGGCCCGAACTGCCCCGGCCTGATCACGCCGGACGAGATCAAGATCGGCATCATGCCGGGTCACATCCACCGCAAGGGCCGCATCGGCGTCGTGTCGCGCTCGGGCACGCTGACCTATGAAGCGGTCGCACAGCTCACCGAGATCGGCCTCGGCCAGTCGAGCGCGGTCGGCATCGGCGGCGACCCGATCAACGGGCTGAAGCACATCGATGTGATGCGCATGTTCAACGACGATCCCGAGACCGATGCCGTCATCATGATCGGCGAGATCGGCGGCCCGGACGAGGCGGATGCCGCCCGCTGGTGCAAGGACAACATGAAGAAGCCGATCGTCGGCTTCATCGCCGGCGTCACTGCGCCCCCCGGCAAGCGCATGGGCCACGCCGGCGCGCTGATCTCGGGCGGCGCCGACACGGCCGACGCCAAGCTGGAGATCATGGAAGCCTGCGGCTTCACCGTGACGCGCAACCCGTCGGAGATGGGCAAGCTGCTGAAGGGCCTGCTCTGAGCACGCTCGCCTAGTCGCCCGAAAAGGGGCCGCCTTCGCAGGCGGCCTTTTTTTTGAGGGGGGACTACCGGCCGCTGTGGAAACTACAGAAGCCGGGCGCCCGTCGGCTGAAAGACAATTCCGCCTTTCTCGGACAYACACAACAACCAGGAGGATCCACACCCATGGACTTCACGTCAGGAGCCCTGTGGGGCGCCTTCGGCGCCATCATCGCCGCCAACATCCTGCTGTCGGGCGACAACGCCGTGGTCATCGCGATGGCCGCCCGTTCGCTGCCGCAGGAGCAGCAGAAGAAGGCCATCTTCTGGGGCAGCGCCGCCGCGATCGTGATGCGGATCGTGCTGACCATCGTCGCGGTGCAGTTGCTGCAGCTGCCCTACCTGAAGGTGATCGGCGGCGTGCTGCTGCTGTGGATCGGCGTGCGATCGGCGTGC
>NZ_JBFUFP010000103.1:0-9909 GCF_056403375.1 Rhizobacter sp. P2_H2 | reverse complement strand
GACGTATGAGGTGCAGGGCGAACGCACCCCCGGCGCAGCGCTGGGGCTGCGCGTGCGGCGCCGCAATGGCGGGATCGTCGATGTGCCGGTCACCTGCCGGCTCGATACGGCCGAAGAGGTGTCGATCTACGAGGCCGGCGGGGTGCTGCAGCGGTTTGCGCAGGATTTTCTTGCGGGACAGACAGGAACACAAACCACCCGCTCAGCCTGAGGTATCGAAGGCCCGCACCATGACCGCAGTCCCCCAGATCCGCATCCCCGCCACCTACCTGCGCGGCGGCACCAGCAAGGGCGTGTTCTTCCGCCTGCAGGACCTGCCCGCTTCCGCACAGGTGCCGGGCGAGGCGCGCGACCGGCTGCTGCGCCGCGTGATCGGCAGCCCCGATCCCTACGGCAAGCAGACCGACGGCATGGGCGGCGCGACCTCGTCGACCTCGAAGGTCGTGATCCTGTCGCCGTCGGCGCGGCCCGGCCACGACGTGGACTACCTGTTCGGCCAGGTCTCGATCGACCAGGACTTCATCGACTGGAGCGGCAACTGCGGCAACCTGTCGGCAGCCGTCGGCCCGTTCTCGATCGCGCAGGGCCTGGTGCCGGCGCAGCGCGTGCCGGCGAACGGCGTGTGCACCGTGCGCATCTGGCAGGCCAACATCGGCAAGACCATCGTCGCGCACGTGCCGGTGGTGAGCGGGCAGGTGCAGGAGACCGGCGACTTCGAGCTCGACGGCGTCACCTTCCCGGCGGCCGAGGTGCAGCTCGAGTTCCTCGACCCGGCTGCCGAGGGGCCGGACGAAGGCGGCGGTGGCGCGATGTTCCCGACCGGGCGGCTCGTCGACGCGCTGGAGGTGCCCGGCATCGGCACGCTCGACGCGACGCTGATCAACGCCGGCATCCCGACGATCTTCGTCAACGCCCGCGACATCGGCTGCACCGGCACCGAGCTGCAGGACGCGATCAATGGCGATGCGCAGGCGCTGGCGCGCTTCGAGGCGATCCGGGCCTGGGGGGCGGTGAAGATGGGATTGATCCGCGACGTGGCCGAGGCGTCGACGCGCCAGCACACGCCGAAGATCGCCTTCGTCGCGCCGCCGGCCGACTACGTCGCCTCCAGCGGCAAGCCGGTGCGCGCCGCCGACATCGACCTGCTGGTGCGTGCGCTGTCGATGGGCAAGCTGCACCACGCGATGATGGGCACGGCGGCGGTCGCGATTGGCACGGCGGCCGCCATCCCCGGCACGCTGGTGAACCTGGCGGCCGGTGGTGGYGTGCACAGTGCGGTGCGCTTCGGGCACCCGTCGGGCAGCTTGCGCGTGGGCGCCGAGGCGCAGCAGATCGGCGGCCAGTGGACCGTCACGAAGGCGTTGATGAGCCGCAGCGCCCGTGTGCTGATGGAAGGCTGGGTGCGCGTGCCCGGCGACAGTTTCTGAACGAGAGCAAGCTCATGTCGACCCGTCAAACCCTCAAGGCCCTCGCCGCCGCCCGCCGCGGCGTGATCGTTCCCGGCGCGTTCAACGCGATGTCCGCCAAGGTCATCGCCGATGCCGGCTTCGAGGCGATCTACGTCACCGGTGCCGGCGTCACCAACATGTGGTTCGGCATGCCCGACCAGGGCTTCATGGGCCTGGCCGAGATCGCCGACCACACCGCGCGCATCCGCGATGCGGTGGAACTGCCGCTGATCGTCGATGCCGACACCGGCTTCGGCAACGCGCTGAACGTGTACCACACGGTGCGCGTGCTGGAACGGGCCGGCGCCGACTGCATCCAGCTCGAAGACCAGGTGGCGCCCAAGCGCTGCGGCCATTTCTCGGGCAAGGACGTGATCCCGCTCGACGAGGCGGTCGGCAAGATCAAGGCGGCGGTCGACGCGCGGCGCGACCCGGACCTGCTGATCATGGCGCGCACCGATGCCGCGGCCACGCAGGGCTTCGATGCGGCGGTCGAGCGCGCGCAGCGCTTCGCGGAAGCGGGTGCCGACATCCTGTTCGTCGAGGCGGTGACGACGGCCGACGAGGTGCGCGCGCTGCCGCGGCGCCTGGCGGCGCCGCAGCTGGTCAACATGGTGATCGGCGGCAAGACGCCGATCGTCGGTGCCGACGAGTTGAAGGGCCTGGGCTACGGCTTCGTGCTGTATGCCAATGCCGCGCTGCAGGGCGCCGTGGCCGGCATGCAGCGCGTGCTGGGTGCGCTGCAGCAGGCCGGCCGCGTCGACGAGGATCCGGCGCTGGTCGTGCGGTTCGCGGAACGGCAGCGGCTGGTCGACAAGCCGCGCTGGGATGAACTGGAGCGGCGCTACGCGCCGTAGCGGCTTCGTCATGATTCGGTCAATTTTTGGCCGATATCCAGCCTGACTGTCCCGCAGGTGACGCGATTTGTCAGATATCGGCGGAGATTTTCGTGATTCTGATAACGGTTCCAGCGCAATCAACGCGTCCGAAGGGTGGGCACGCAACCTGCGCTGCCTTCAGATGCGCCGCCGGCGTGTCGACGCCGAACTCACGGACCTCCCCGAAAAGCCGAACCGACCTATGAGGATTGCCGCACTGTGGGCCCAACGCGCGGAGAGCCTTCGCGCGACGGATGCCTTCGCCTCCCGCGCCATCGATGTCGAGCAGTTCAGCGACACCGAATCGCTGCTGCAGGCGTGGCGGGACACGGAGTTCGACGCGATCCTGGTGCAGGCCGACACCGCGCTGAGCCGTGACTGGTTCGACGTGCTGCGCACGCGCGCTGCATCGCGCGCGCCGATCGTCGCGGTCGGTGCCGGTGACACCTACTCCATCGCCCAGGCCCTGATGCGTGGCGCCGACGACTACGCCACCGAGGCCGAAGGCGCGACCGGCCTGGTGCAGCGCGTGCTGGCGCGCGTGCGGGCGCTGGCCTCGCCGGCGCCCGAGCTGCGGGCCGGTGCCTACTGGCTCGACACCGCGCAGTCGGTGCTGGCCTCGCCCGGCCACCGCGTGCGCCTGACGGCGCGCGAGTGCAGCCTGGCGCAGGTGCTGTTCGAGCACCACGGCCGGCTCACGACGACGGAGATGCTGTCGGCCGCGCTGTTCGGCAACACCGATGCCGTCAACAAGCGATCCATCGAGCAGCACCTGTACAAGCTGAGGCAGAAATGCGTGCTCGTGTCGAAGCAGCAGGGCACGCCGCTGCACATCGAATCGATCTACGCGTCGGGGTACCGGCTGCGCGCCTGATCCGCGGACGGCGATCCATCGGAAAGATGCACAGGTCGCCCTCGGTGCGGCCGATGGCAATCCGCTGCGCAAGGTCTCCAAAGTGCTCCCATCCACAGGGCGCCGGGCAACGCGTGACGGGATGTGTCGTCGCATCCGGTCCTCCGTGGGAGAGGAGTGTCGATCTCGAAACGAAGCGAAAAGCTGCTGGGCGCGCGCGGTGATTGTGTGGACCATCCGCGCTTTCGAGGAGAACCCATGACCCAGCAAGCATCGATGCCCGCCGACCTCCTGCACCGCAGGCGCCTGCTGACGGTGGCCCTGTCGTCGGTCGCCGCCGCGAGCCTCGCGGCGTGCGGAGGCAGCAGCGACAACGGCAGCCCGCCCGCATCGTCGGCGCCCACACCGCCTGCGCCGGCACCCGCTCCCGCTCCGGCACCTGCTCCTGCTCCTGCTCCTGCTCCTGCTCCTGCTCCTGCTCCGGCCGCGCCGACGGCTTGCACGGACACGATCGTCGGCAACCACGGTCACGTGCTGAACGTGCCGGTCGCCGACCTCGATTCCACGGTCGACAAGACGTACGACATCCAGGGCTCGTCCGGGCACACGCACACGGTGCGATTGACGGTCGCGAACCTGCGCCAGTTGAAGGACGGCGTGGCGGTCACGGTCGAGTCGTCGAACTCGTCAGGGCACACCCACACGGTGACCACCCGGTGCGCGTGATCGGCTGACGGCCGGGCAGGTTCTCGATGGAGGGCGGCGGGTGTCGCAGAATGGCGACCTCTCTTCATTCCGATCAGGACACCTGCCCATGACCGAGGCCTCTTCCGTCCCCACTGAGCGACCTGCCTTGCCCGACCGCCTGTCGGTCGACCCGCGCAGCCCGTTCCACGTCGCCGCGATCTTCGAGCACGAGATCGGCATCCGCTTCAACGGCAAGGAGCGCGGCGACGTCGAGGAATACTGCATCAGCGAAGGCTGGATCCGCGTGCCCGCCGGCCGCTCGGTCGACCGCAAGGGCCAGCCGCTGCTGATCAAGCTGAAGGGCCAGGTCGAGTCGTTCTACCGTTGATCAACTCGACGGGTCCTTGGTGCGGGTGCGCGACACCGCCATCATGATGCCGATGCCCAGCACGATCAGGCAGGCGATGCCGACGTACACCGGCGCGAGGCCGGCCGTCACGAGGCCCCAGGCAACGCCGCCGACCAGCAGCACGAGGCCGACCATATAGAGCGCGAACGACATGGTGATGCTCCTTGCGGGCACGGGTGGCCCGGATCGAGCCACTCTAGTCACCGGCGCAAGCGCTGCCGATCGGAAGAGGGCGCCGCTGCGCGTAGTCCCCCTCCTACCGGATCAGGTCCGCTGTTTCACGCGGGCCGCTTCGGAATCGCCAGCCCGCGCTGCACCGCCGGCCGCGCCTTGAATGCCGCCAGCACGCGCGCGACGTTCGGGAAGTCGGCCATGCCGACCAGTTCGCCCGCCTCGTAGAAGCCGAACAGGTTGTTGACCCACGGGAAGATCGCGATGTCGGCGATCGAGTACGCGTCACCCAGGATCCAGTCGCGGCCCGTCAGGCGTTCGTCGACGACCTTCAGCAGCCGCTTCGATTCGGCCACGTAGCGGTCGCGCGGGCGCTTGTCCTCGTACTCGCGGCCGGCGAACTTGTGGAAGAAGCCGAGCTGGCCGAACATCGGGCCGATGCCGCCCATCTGGAACATCACCCACTGCAGCGTCTCGAAGCGGCCGGCGGTGTCGGTGGGCATCAGCTGCCCGGTCTTGCTCGCCAGGTAGACGAGGATCGCGCCCGATTCGAACAGCGCGAGCGGCTTGCCGTCGGGGCCGTTCGGGTCCAGGATCGCCGGGATCTTGTTGTTCGGGTTCAGCGACAGGAACTCGGGCGACAGCTGGTCGTTGGTGTCGAAGCGCACCAGGTGCGGCTCGTACGGCAGCCCGGTCTCCTCCAGCATGATCGACACCTTCACGCCATTGGGCGTCGGCAGCGAATAGAGCTGGAGCAGCTCGGGGTGCTGCGCGGGCCATTTGGTGGTGATCGGGAAGGCGGACAGGTCGGACATGGCGGGTGGGTTCGCAGTGGGCAGGTGGGGGGAAGCCGGCGATTCTGCCCCGGTCCGGCTTTTCATGCGGCGGTAGGTGAACTATGGTCGGTCACAGCGCTGTCACCCGGCCCGTCGAACATCGCCGGCTGATCGTTCCGAAGACTTTTCACGAAGAACCCAAGAGACGCCATGCATCACACCGCTGTTCGACCCACCCGTGCCCGCCTCCTCGCCCTGACGCTGCTTGCCGGCGCCGCGCTGACTGCCTGCGGCGGCAGCGACGACGATCCCGCCCCGTTCGCGACGCTGGACGGCAAGGTCCCGCTGGTGATCGGCCACCGCGGCCTGCCGGGCCTGCACCCGGAGGAGACGCAGGCCGCCTACGAAGGCGCGGCCGATGTCGGCGCCGATTCGCTCGAGGAAGACCTGCACCTCAGCAAGGACTGCGTGCTGGTCGCGCGCCACAACCCCTGGCTGAGCGACAACACCACCGTGGCGACGGTCGCCCTCACGGTGCCCGAGGTGGCTGCCCGCAAGCGCACGGTGGCCGGGCGCCCGGTCAACGTGACGTACACGGTGGCCAACGCCAACGAGCCGAAGACGTACCTGACCGACCTGACCGATCCGGCCGACCCCAAATCGGTGCTGAAGTCGTTGATCGTCGACGGCGAGGACCACACCAACGACTGGTCGATCAGCGACTTCACGGTCGCCGAGCTGAAGCAGTGGATCAAGGGCACRACCTATGACGCCCGCGCCGACCGCCCGACCGCCGAGAACGGCACGCAGCCGGTGCTGACGATGCAGGAGATCCTGAACATCGCGAAGGCGAAGAGCGCATCGACCGGCCGCACGCTGACGGTGTACCCGGAGGTCAAGAACCCGTACTGGAACAACCAGCAGGCGATCGCCAACGGCTGTGACACCGCGAAGACAGGCCACCCGTTCGAGGACGCGGTGCTGAAGTTCGTCGTCGACAACAACCTGAACGACCCGGCCGCGCCGATCTTCGTGCAGAGCTTCGACCCGGCCAGCCTGAAGTACCTGAAGCAGATCGGCCTGAAGGCGCGCAAGGTGCAGCTGATCGACGGCAACGACACGCACCTGGACACCGGCGTCGTCACCTACTCGACCTCCGACGTCTACACCTTCGTCGACGGCCGCCCGTACAGCTGGACGATCAACGGCGACGGCCGCTATTTCGACGCGATGCTGACGCCCGCGGGCCTGGCCGAGATCAAGACCTACGCCGAAGGCATCGGCCCGTGGAAACCGCAGGTGATGGCCTGGAAGCAGGTGCCGTACGCCGGCGGCACGAAGATGTCCGACATCAACAGCGTGACGCCGACCTCGCTGATCGCCGATGCGCACAAGGCCGGCCTGGTGGTGCACACCTACACCTTCCGCAATGAAAAGCAGTACCTGCCGGGCCTGTACAACGGCGATCCGGTCGCGGAGTACCTGCCGTACTTCCGTGCCGGCATCGACGGCGTGTTCACCGACTTCGCCGGCACCGGCGTGGCGGCGCGTGCGGCGTACCTGAAGGAACTGGGGCGCTGATCCTGTTGACGCTCAGTGGCGCGGCGGTCGGGGCTGCAAGGCCTTCAACCGCTTGCGCAGCAGGGCCTCGGGAATGCGTTGCATGCCGAGGGCGCTCATGCAGCGCTCCAGCCACCGATCACGCGTGAGCGCGGCGGTGAGCGATTTGGCGAGCGCCTCCTGCACGCTGTCGCCATAGGCGGTGGCCGCCTTCGCCAGCGCGCGGCCCAGCAGCGCGCGTGGCGCGACCATCATCGCGAGGTCGATCAGGTCGCGGCTGTGCGTGTCGCTGTCAACCAAGCGGTCGGCCCAGCGGTCGGTGTTCGCGAGCAGCTTGCCGGCCGCCATGTCCAGCGGGGTGAGCGTGGCGATGCCGGCAATGCGGTCCGACGGGCCGGGGGATTCGAACGCGATGCGGCCCTCGAGCACGATCTCGAACTTGATGGCCACGCCGTCGACGCGCAGCTGCGTGCGCAGACCGTACTGGTCGGCGCGCAGCGGGCGCACCGGGTCGAGCAGATGGCCCGGCGCCGCCAGCGCGCCGATGCCATCGGCGCCACCGGTCAACTGGCGCAGCGCACGATAGCCGTCGATGCCCGAGACGAGGAAGTCGACGTCGATCGATTCGCGGTACTCGCCATAGCGCAGCGCCATGGCCGTGCCGCCACCGAAGTAGCAGCCCTTGTCGTGCAGCAGCGGCGCGTTCAGCGAGCGCAGCAGCTGCTCGATGCGGCGGTGGTGCTCGCGTTCAAACAAGCAGGCGCCCTCCGCCGAGCGTGTGCGTCAGGCGCTCGATCAGCTCGCGCTCTTGCGGCCCGAGCGCACTCTGGTCGACGTGACGCCAGTTGCGCTCGTACAGGTCGAGCGCTTCCTGCGGCGTGAGCCGGTCGATGCCGTGCAGCTGCCAGGCCAGCGCGGCCAGTTGCGGGAAGTCGGACAGGCGCAGGGTCTCGGGCAGTACGCTCGCAGGCTGCTCGACGCTGCGCGGATCAACGATGTCGAGCCGAAGCCCCAGCGCCGTCACGGCATTCATCCACGCACCGATCGACACCGAAGCCTCGCCTTGCTCGATGCGGTGCAGCGTGACGCGCGACATGCCCGCGGCCTCGGCGGTGGTCGTGGCGCTGATGCGCAATTGCTTGCGCTGCGCGCGGATTCGCTGGCCGAGTTCGGCCAGCGCGCTGCTGCTGGCGTCCCGGAGTGGAGGAGAGGTGGCTGGCATGATGTTTCTCATTTTAGTCATTTGTCAGGAAATGCCCAAAATGAGAAACACTTTTGATTGACATCCAGCGTCACGCCCACGTCACCATCCGACATCACCATCGGCAGCTTCGCAACCGATGAGCTGTTCCCCATGACGCATTCCCTGCGCCACACCTTGATTCCTTCGGCGTTCGCGGCCATCGCCGTCCTCGCTGCCGTCACGGCCTGCGGCGGCGACAGCGGCAGCAGCGCCCCCGCGCCGACCCCGCCGGCGGCGTTCTCGCCGTCGGTCGCATTGATGACCGACGTGCACTTCGAGGACGTCTACGGCGACTTCAAGAACGGCAGCTTCAGCGGCATCCCGGGCACGGGCGGCAAGAACGCGACGATCCGCACGATGTACGCGCAGCTCACGTCGACGCGCCTGTTCAACGAGAACTACTTCGCCTTCCGCGCCGCGCTCGACGATGCCTTCGCGAAAGGCATCAAGTACGTCGCGCTGCCGGGCGACTACACCGATGACGCGCAGCCTGTGAACGTCGACGGCATCGCCGCGATCCTGCAGGAGTACCGCGCGAAGGGCATGCGCTTCTTCATCGCGCCGGGCAACCACGATCCCAACGAGCCGTTCGACGACGACGAGGCCGGCAAGAACGACTTCCTGACGAAGGACGGCAAGGAACAGAAGGTGTTCGCCACCGGCAACGCCGCCWGCAGGGCCGCCGACGCGACGGTGGTCTGCACCGACCAGCTGAAGGAGCTGGGCTACGAGAACATCATCGCGCGCCTGGGCGACTTCGGCTTCATGCCGACCTCGACCGACGTGCTGTGGGAGACGCCGTTCAGCCAGTACGCCAACGGCTACAACTACACCGACGCGAAGACGCAGTCGGCGCTGGCGAATCGCCAGTTCGAGATCTGTGCCGAAGGCGAGGGCGGCGCCTACAAGGTGGCCGGCACCACCTACACCAAGTGCGCCAACCTGGTCGACGCGAGCTACCTGGTCGAGCCGACCCCGGGCCTGTGGCTGCTGTCGATCGACGCCAACGTCTACATCCCGAACGCCAGGTTCGATGCCGCCAACCCGAAGAGCTTCAAGGGCTACGACGGCGCCGGCAACGCGGGCTGGAACAAGGTGCTGACGCACAAGAAGCACCTGATCGAGTGGATCACCAAGGTGAGCGCACGTGCCAAGGCCGAAGGCAAGCAGCTGATCGCGTTCTCGCACTACCCGACGATGGATTTCTACGCGAACCAGACCGACGCGATGAAGGCGGTGTTCAAGTCCGGCGCGTTCCAGACCGCACGCGTGCCGGAAACGGCGACCACCGCCGCGCTGGCCGCCACCGGCCTGCAGCTGCACGTCGGCGGCCACATGCACTTCAACGGCAGCAACGAGTACACCGACAACACCGGCCGCTACCTGGCCAACGTGCAGTCGCCGTCGCTCGCGGTGTACGGCGCGGCCTACAAGATCGTCACCTACAAGAGCGTTGACACGGCCGACGTGCAGACGGTGGCGCTGAACGACGTGCCGCGCTTCAAGGAGCTGTTCCCGCACTACCAGGTGGAGTACGACTACCTGCAGGCGAGCACGGTGCCGGCCGACATCGCCAAGCGCTGGAACCACGGCGTGCTCGATACCAAGAGCTACGGCGAGTTCACCCGCTACTACTTCGGCGAGCTGTCGCGCCTGCGCTTCATGGACGAGTACTGKCCGTGCGAGATGAAGGAAGCGGCAGTCAACCTGACGCTGCAGCAGATGCTGGTGCTGTCGCAGCTGGACACGGCCGTCACGCTGGCCCAGCTGAAGGATGCGCCGAACATCGTGCCGCTGAGCGCCGCCTGCGCCGCGGCCGGCACGCCGCCGGCCAGCCCGGTGGCCGCGCCGGCCACGCAGCTGGGCGCCGACTGGGCCACCGCC
>NZ_JBFUFP010000102.1:0-9919 GCF_056403375.1 Rhizobacter sp. P2_H2 | reverse complement strand
GGCGCGGCACCGATCATGGCGCAGGCGGCCGCGGCCAGCCCCGCCGGAAGCGGTGGCAACGGCGGCAGCTCGTCGGCATCGGCCCAGTCCACCGCGCCGGTCAGCGCCGCCGCGCAGCCGTCGACCGGCGGCTACATCCAGGCCGACCCGGCCGCCAATGCGCTGATCATCACCGCCCCCGAGCCGCTGTTCCGCGAGCTGCGCGCGGTGGTGGAACTGCTCGACACCCGGCGCGCCCAGCTCTACGTCGAATCGCTGGTGGTCGAGGTCGACGCGGCCAAGGCGCTCGACATCGGGCTGCAATGGAAGCAGATCTTCAGCATCAGCCAGAGCAGCCTGAGCACGCTGACGCTGGGCAACGTGGCGTCGGCGCTCGAGTCGATGTCGGGCACCAACATCCTGTCGACCGCCAACGTCGTCACGCTCGACAACGAGGAGGCGAAGATCGTGGTCGGACAGAACGTCCCCTTCGTCACCGGCAGCTACACGACCGGCAGCAGCGCGAGCCCGTTCCAGACGGTCGAGCGCAAGGACGTGGGCATCACCTTGCGCATCCGCCCGCAGATCGGCCAGAACGGCAGCATCCGCATGACGATCTTCCAGGAGTCGTCGTCGGTGAGTTCGACGGCGACGCCGGGCACCAGCAACGCCGGGCCGGCCACCAACAAGCGCTCGATCGAATCCACCGTGATGGTGAACGACGGCAGGATCGTCGTGCTGGGCGGCCTGATCGAGGACGCCTACGAGAGCGATGCCGGCAAGATCCCGTTCCTCGGCGACATCCCGCTGCTGGGCGGCCTGTTCCGCTACCTGAACCGCACGCGCCGCAAGACCAACCTGGTGGTGTTCCTGCGCCCGCACGTGATGGCCGACGAAGCGGCGCTGGACGCGACGTCGCTGGACCGCTACGACTACATCCGCGCGCGCCAGCGCGAGCTGCCGCAGGACGTGCGCCAGGTGTTGCCGCAGGACGATCTCCCGGTGCTGCCGGCCGCGCAGCCGTGACCTCGGTCACGCTTGCGCCGCCCACATTCGCCGGTCAGGGCGTGGTCGACGCGCGGTCATGCGGACCGGGCAGGGGTTCCCTACATTCGCGGCTCGTTTGCACCCAGCCCGAGGTTCCCCCCGATGCAGTCTTCCCATCGCCCCCCGGCATCCCTGCTGATGCGCGCCGCCGGCCTGGCCGCGCTGCTGCTGTCGCAAGCGGCCCTGGCCGACATCGTCGTCGGCCAGGTGGCGCCGTTCAGCGGCCCGCAGGCCGTCACCGGCAAGGCCGTGCACGCCGGGGCGCTGCTCTGGTTCGATGCGGTGAATGCGCGCGGCGGCATCAAGGGCCAGCGCATCCGCTTCGTGACGCGCGATGACGCGCAGAAGCCCGACCAGACGGTCCGCCTCGTCAAGGAGCTGATCGAGAAGGAGTCGCCGGTCGCCCTGCTGGGCACCATCGGCACCACCAACCTCGAGGCGCTGGCGGCCGACGGCGTGCTGGTGCGCACGCACGTCGGCATGGTCGGCGCGATCTCCGGCGCCGCCTCGGTGGCGAGCGCCGACGGCATGCTGGTCGTCAAGGCGAGCTACCACGACGAGGTGAACCGGCTGCTGGGCCAGCTGTCGCACCTGGGCATCCGCCGCGTCGGCCTGGTCTACCAGGACGACGGCCTGGGCAAGGACGTGCTGGCCGGCGCGCAGGCGGCCGCAGGCCGCTTCGGCATGACGCTGGTCGCGCGTGCCGGCTACCCGCGCAACACGATCGAGGTGGGCAGCGCAGTCGACCAGATGATCACGGCCGCGCCCGAGGTGGTCGTGCTGGGCGCCACCACCGCGGCCGCCATCGAGTTCACGCGCCGCTACGAGGTCGCCGGCGGCCACGCGCTGCTGTACGGCATGTCGATCATCGACACCGATGCGCTGCTGAAAGCGCTGGGCACGCAACGCGCCCGCGGCTACGCCTTCTCGATCGTGCTGCCGCAGACGTCGCAGCCGAGCCTGTCGATCGTGCGCGAGTACCTGGCCCTGCAGGCCGCGACGCCCAGCCCGGACCTGTCGGCCCGCTCGATGGAAGGCTTCATCGCCGCGAAGGCGCTCGTCACGTCGCTGGAGAAGACGCCGCGCATCACGCCCGAGGCCGTCACCGCGACCTTGCGCAGCTCGCCCCCGCTCGACCTGGGCGGCTACGTGCTGGACTTCAGCACGCGCGGGCGCGGCGGCTCGCACTACGTGAACTTCGGCATCTTCGGCATCAACGGCCGCATCGTCCAGTAACCGACAGCCCCTTCCGATCATGCAAGCAGTACACATCCGCCGACACCTCGCCCTGTTCGCCATCGCCTCCTCGTTCGGCCTGGGCAGCCAGGCCGCCGAGCAGGACCTGGTGGGCAACACCGTCCTGCTCGGCCAGTCGGCGCCGTTCAGCGGACCGTCGTCGCAGGTGGCCACCGAGTTCAACCTCGGCGCGCGCACCTACTTCCAGTCCGTCAACGAAGCCGGCGGCGTGAACGGTCGCAAGATCGAGCTGCGCACCAAGGACGACGCCTACGACCCGGCGCGCACCGCGCAGAACACGCACGACCTGATCGATAAGGATGGCGTGCTCGCGCTGTTCGGCTACATCGGCACCTCGACCACGCTGGCGGCGCTGCCGGTGCTCACCGCCGCGCAGGTGCCGCTGTTCGCGCCGGCCTCGGGCGCCGCCGCGCTGCGCGAGCCGTTCAACCGCTACGTCTTCAACCTGCGCGCCGGCTATGCCGAGGAGGCCGAGCACATCGTCGAGCAGCTGAGCGTCACCAACCTGACGCACATCGCGGTGTTCCACCAGAGCGATGCCTTCGGCACCGCCGGCATGGAAGCGGTGGCCCAGGCCGGCAGGAAGCGCAAGCTCGCGATGGGCACCATGGCGACCATCGCGCGCGACAGCACCGACGTGGCGGCGCCCGCGAAGGCCCTGCTGGCGGCGCACCCCGATGCGGTGGTGCTGGTCAGCTCCTACGCCTCGTGCGCGGCGCTGATCCGGGAGATGCGCAAGGGCGGCTTCAAGGGCCAGTTCGTCAGCCTGTCGTACGTCGGCGGCAAGTCGCTGGCCGACGAGCTGGGCAGCGCCGGCGCCGGCCTGCAGGTCTCGGAAGTGGTGCCGTTCCCGTGGGCGGAGGCGAGCCCGATCCAGCGCGAGTATGCGCAGGCGATGCGCAAGGCCGGCGTGCCGACGCGCAGCTTCCATTCGATGGAGGGCTTCATCGCCGCGAAGACGATGACCGAGGCCCTGCGCCGCGCCGGGCACGCACTGACGCGCGCCAAGCTGATCAGCACGCTGGAAACGATGCACGACTGGGACGCGGGCGGCTACCACGTGACGTTCAGCCCCGAGACCCACAACGGCGGCCACATGGTGGAGATGACGATGCTCGGCTCGGACGGCCGCTTCCTGCACTGACGCGCCCGCGCATGCTGGACGCTGGGTGGGCGACCCCGCCGGAGTTCGACGCCATCCGCTCAGAGCCGGACCTGCGCGCCTTCGTCGAGCGCTTCCGCCTGAAGGCCTTGCGGGCGCATCCGGCTTCGGCGCAGACGCTGGGCGAGTGGAGCGGCGCAATCGACGGCCGCGCGGTGTTCGTGCGCAGCCGCCGCGTCGCGGCACCGCACGGGCCGCGCGGAGCGTGGGTGCAGCAGGTGAGCCTGACGGTCGGCACGGCGGCCGGCGGCCCGCTGTCGGAGCGGACGCTGTACTTCGCCGTGGCGTGAGTTCAGGCGGAGAGCCGCACCTCAGTTCACCCGCGCCGGCGGCAGCGCCGGCATCCTGAACAGGCGTCCGTCGGGCAGCACGACGAAGTGGCAGGTGCTGCCCGGTCGCTCGGTGACGGTCATCGACGCGCTGCGCCACGAGCGCATGTCGGTGGGGTGAGGTTCGCGCAGGTCACGCAGCGTGATGGCGGCGTGGGCTGGCGCGGCATTCGGTGCGGCTTGATATGTGTTCATGTGTTCATTTTGTTGAGCACATGAAAGGAGCCGGCATCACCGGCGAACCGGTGTGCAGCAGTGCGAAATCAGCGCCGCGGGTCGAGGTGTTCGCCGAGGTGCTCACGGAAGCTCGCCGCATCCAGGAAACCCACCACCCGCGCCTCGCTGCGCTCCTCGCCGCCGGGCGGGAAGAACAGCAGCGCCGGCGGCCCGAACAGGCCGTACTTGCGCATCAGGGCCTTGTCCTGCGCGTTGTTGGCCGTCACGTCGACACGCAGCAACGTCATGCCGGCCAGCCGCTCGCGCACCGCGGCGTCGGTGAAGGTCAGCGACTCGAACTCCTTGCAGGCGACGCACCAGTCGGCATACAGGTCGACCATCACCGGCTTCGTCGACGTGCGCACCGCGGCATCGAGCGCCGCCAGGTCGGCCACCGGCTGGAACGGCAGCGCGGCCTCGCGCGTGCCGCTGGCCTGGCCCGACCCGGCGAGGTGCTGCAAGGGCTGCAGCAGGTCGCGCCCGCCGGACGCGATGCCGGCCAATTGCAGCACCGCGAGCACCGCCAGCAGCAGGCCGACGCCGCGCGTCGCCGCGCGCCCCGGCGATGCCGCACCGCCCTCGAACGCGCCGAGGTACACCGCGCTCGCCAGCAGCAGTGCCGCGGCGCCGAGCATCAGCCCCCACGACGGCAGCACCGGCGACACCATCCACAGCGCCACCGCCAGCAGCATCACGCCGAAGAAGTGCTTCACGCGGTCCATCCACCCGCCGGCGCGCGGCAGCAGCGAGCCGGCCGACACACCGACCAGCAGCAGCGGCACGCTCATGCCCGACGCGAGCGCGAACAGCGCGATGCCGCCCAGCCACACGTCGTGCGTGCGGCTGATGTAGACCAGCGCACCGGCCAGCGGCGCCGCGACGCAGGGCCCGACGATCAGCGCCGACAGGCCGCCCATCACGAACACGCCGAGGTATTGCCCGCCCTGCAGCCGGCCCGACACCTCGCTCAGCTTGCTCTGCAGCGCGTTCGGCAGCTGCAGCTCGTAGACGCCGAACATCGACAGCGACAGCCCGGCCAGCAGCAACGCGAAGGCACCCAGCACCCAGGCGTTCTGCAGCGCGGCGGCCAGCCCTTCGCCGAGCAGGCCGGCCGTCATGCCGAACGCGGTGTAGATCAGCGCCATGCCGAGCGAGTACGCGAGCGCCAGCGAGAAGCCGCGCCAGCGCGAGACCGTGCCGCGCTGCCCGACGATGATCGACGACAGGATCGGCAGCATCGGCAGCACGCAGGGCGTGAACGACAGCAGCACACCGGCCAGCAGGAACACGCCGGCCACCGTCAGCAGGCTGCGCGATTGCAGCGCGCTCGCGAAGCGGCCTGTCTCCGGCGCGGCGGGGGTGGCCGTGGCGGGTGCGGCAGCAGGAGCCGTCGACGCGGCAGGCGCAGCCGTGCTGTCCGCATCGGCCACTGCTGCCACGGTCCATCCGCCGGCACCCGGCTTCAGGTCGAACGCGTGCGAAGCCGGCGGGTAGCACAGGCCTTTCTCGGCACAGCCCTGGTGGCCCACGGTGAGGCGGAACGGCGGCGCATCGGCGGCGATGGGCAACACCATCGTGAGCTCGTCGTGGAAGATCTCGACCTCCTTCTGGAAGGTCGGGTCGAACTTGGTCTTGCCGCGCGGGATCGCCACGGCCGCGCCGGCCGCCGTGGCCGGCGCGGCCTGCACGCCCAGGCGCTCGCGGTACAGGTAGTAGCCCGGCGCGATCGCGAAGTGCATCGCGACATGCTGCGCGTCCTGCGCCTGCACGCTCAAGCGGAACGCGGCCTCCGGGTCGAGGAAGTCATCGGCCGCGAAGGCCTGCAGCGGCAGCCAAGCCGCCACCAGCAGCAGCGCTCTGATCAACAAGGTCTTCATCAACGGCCTCCGTCAAAACTGCCGGCTCACGCCGAGCTGCACCGACCGCGCGCGGAACGGCTCCAGGTTCGGCGACCCTTCGCCGCCAGCACGCCAGCTGCCACGCTGTTCGTAGGCCTCGACCTTCGCGTCGACCGTCCACAGCGCGTCGAGCTTGTACTCGGCCTTCAGCCCCAGCGTGAACGCGCCGAACGCCGACAGCCGCTGGTCGCCCGAGTTCAGCTGCCCCGGCGACAGTGCCGGGAACAGCGGCGCACCATTCGCATCGACCTGCGCCCTGGCGTAGAAATCAGCCGCCCCCTGCGTGTGATAGCGCAGCAGCGGCGTCAGCGCGAACTGCCCGCCGAGCGGCTGCACCCACTCGGCCTGCAGCGTGTGGGCCCGCACGCCGTAGCTGTCGCGGTAGGCGCGCCAGCTGCTGCGCAGCGTCGCGCCGAGGTCGGCGACGTGGTGGTTCCAGCGCGCCAGCAGCGTGGCCTGGCGCCGCCGGTCGGGGCGCACGTCGAGGTCCTTGTACGGGTCGTCGAAGTAGCCATGGCCCAGGCTGTGGCTCACATCGATCTGCACCAGGTCGACCGCCGACACCGCCTGCGTGACGCCGAGGATCACGTCGGTGCCGCTGCGCCTGCGGCTGTCGATGCCGGCGTTGCCGCCGTCGGTCGGGTGGATGCGGTCGCGGTTGGCGCCGATGCCGGCATGCCAGGTCGTGTTGTTGTCGTCGCTGGCCCAGCTGCCATTGAACGACAGCGCATCGGAGTCGTAGTCGTGCTCGCGCGAGACGCTCGCGCCGATCGAATACGACGCGCGGTCGAGGTAGTGCGTGACCCGCACGTCGCCGGCGCGGCGCGTCTCGTGCATCGTCGAGGCGCTCGAGACCGCGCTCTGCCAGCGCGGCGTCGCGCCCGACAGCGAATCCAGCACCGCCGTGCCCTCCACCGACCAGCGCGGGCCGAGCGGCGCCAGCAGGTAGAACGACGGCGAGTCGACGGTGATGCGGTGCAGGCCGGGCTGCGAATCTTCGTAGTGCAGGTGCTTCAGCGCGACCAGGCCGTGCTCCGGCGCGCCCTGCGCCTGCGCACTTGCGGCCCACACGCCGGGCAAGGCCAGCGCAGCCAGCACCAGGGCACCGCGTGCGTCAGTTGCAGCCACAGCCGCCCCCTCCCACGCCGTAGCCGCCGGAGGCCGCCTCCTTGCTGGCGTAGATGTGCTGCGCATAGCGCTCGCCGAGCGCATCGCCGGCCATCGTCATCTCGGGCCGCGCGAGCTGGCCCTTTTCCCACGGCTGCGGCGGCGCCCAGGCGGCACAGCCGCCGAGCACGGCCAGGCACAGGCAGCCGGCTGCCCGAAGCATCGGTCGCATCGAAGATCCTTGAATTGAAAAGAGGGAACTACGGGGTCGCGAGCGCCGCAGCGAGCTTGGCCTCCAGCGCCTGCCGCTCGTCGTCGCGGAAGCCCTGGTGCACCGCCAGCACCTCGCCGTTGCGGCCGATCAGCACCGAGGTCGGCATGCCCTTCACGCCGAAGCGCTTCGCCGACGCGCCGGCCGCATCGAACGCGAGGCCGAAGCGCGCGGGCAGCTGCGCGAGGAACGCATCGGCATCGGCCCGCTTCGCATCGAGGTTGATCGCGACGATCTGCAGCCCCTTCGCGCCGTACTTCGCCTGCATCTCGTTCATCCACGGGAACGACTGCCGGCACGGCCCGCACCACGACGCCCAGAAGTCGACGTAGACGAGCTTGCCCTTCAGCGCCGACAACTTCGGCGCGGCGGCCACCGCGGCCGGCAGCTCGACGTCAGGCGCCGGCTGGCCGACCTCGACCGCGAGCGCAGGCAGCGCACCCATCCCACCCGCCGCAAGCAGCGCGGCGGCCATCGTGCGCTGCCAGCTCATACGCAGCTGGCCGTGACTTCGTGGTCGTGCTGGGCGCCGATCGTCGAGGTCACGGTCACCGCCTGCCCGGCCTTCAGCGACTGCAGCTGTGCCGGCGTGAAGGTCACGCTGTGGGCGTGCGACGCGGTGCCCGTGATGTTGTAGGTCTTGTCGGTGGTCGAATCGAGGTCGGCGGCCGCGATGACCAGCACGTGGCCATGGTTGCCGGCGATCGCACCGCCGGACGAGCCGCAGCTCTGCGGGGCCGGACCGGGCGCCGGGGCGGGAGCCGGCCCCGGAGCGGGCGCCGGGCTGCCGCTGTAGTCGCTGCCGCCGCCTCCGCAGGCCTGCAGGAACAGCATCACCGTGCTGCCGGCGGCAGCTCCCAGGAATCCCTTGCGTGTCATCGTCATTGCATCGCTCCTCGTGGTCGTTCATCGACCGGTTCGACAGGCAGGCCCGTCGGCCCGCGGCGGGAAGCACACGGTCCGCGACCGTCCTGCTCCTGTCGGTGTGTGCGGGTGGGAGCGAAAAGAGTTGCAAGCGCTTCGCAGGCATTGATCGAAGCGCCGCTGCGGCTGCGTTCGAGCGCGGTGCGCACCGCAGCCGCGTCCTGCGACGGCGCGGCCTCCAGCAGCAGCGCGGCGACCGCGCTCGCATGCGCGGCCGCGAGCGACGAGCCGGAGCTGTAGTCGTAGCGGCCGCCGGGTTCGAGCGTCAGGATGTCGCGGCCGGGCGCGCGCAGCACCGCGTCGGGTGCGCCCGGCGCCGCCGGGCCGGGGCGGCTGCTGTCGACCGCGATCACGCCGGCGATGCCGGTCGGGAAGCCGTGCGGCCGGCCGTCCGGCGGCATCGCGCCGATCACGATGCGGCCGCGGCCCAGCGCATGGGTCACCAGCCGCGTGAGCAGCGGGTCGTCGGGCCCGCCCAGGCTCAGGTTGATGATGCGGGCCCCGTCGTCGATGCTCGCGCCCAGCGCCTGCGCCAGCGTGAACGAGTTGCAGCGGGCCCCGCCGCCGTCGGCTGCCACGCGCTGCCAGCACGCCTTGTAGACCGACAGCATGGCCTGCGGCGCGATGCCGACGATGCCTTGCCGGTTGTTCGCGACCGCGGCGATCACGCCGGCCACTTCGGTGCCGTGGCGGTCGGCGTCGAAGCGCGCCGCGCTGCCGTCGACGAAGTCGCGCGTCGCCGCGATGCGGCCCTGCAGGTCGGGGTGGGTGGTGTCGACGCCGGTGTCGATCAGCGCGATGCGCACGCCCTGCCCGCGCGCACGCTGGTGCGCATCGACGGCATCGAGCTCGACGAAGCCGCTTTGCAGGTCGACGTACGGATCGTTGTAGGCCGCGCCGGCCGGTGCGTGCGCCGCGTCCGGCAGGCTCAGCGTGTCGAAATCCTGCAACGGCTGCGCCAACTCGACGCGTGGATCGCGCGCCAGCGCGGCCAGCACCTGGTCGCGCTCGGCGCCGGGCGCGATCTCCAGCACCACGCAGTGCACGCGCAGTGCGCTGATCGGCCAGGCGGCGAGTTCGCGCAGCCCGTGCTCGCGCTCGATCGCCTCCAGCACCGCGCGGGCCTCGCTGCCGGCGCCGTAGCGCTGGCTCGCGTTGTAGGTGGCCAGCGTCGAGCCGGCCTGCGGCACGATGCGCTCGCGCGGGTTCGCGACCGCGACGACGATCAGGCGCTGCGGATGCTCGCGCAGCAACGCGGCGTCGGCCGCATCGCGCGGCAGCGCGGCCGGCGGCGCGGCGCACCCGGCCAGCAGCATCGCGCAGCACGCGAGTGCCGCGGCCAGCGCACGGATCATCGCGGGCCGCCGACCGGCTCGACCAGGCGCATGCCGGGCGCCGCCCTCAGCGCGGCCACCTTCGCTGCCACCTGTTCCGCACCCGCATCGCGCGCCTGCAGCGCGAGGCCGTAGGCGCCCGCCGCGTTCGGGCCGTTGACGATCTGCAGCTCGAGCCCGCGCAGCAGCGCCTGCAGCTCGTCGGCCCGCAGACTCGGCGCCGGCACGATGCGCAGCGCGACGCCGGCCGGCTCGCCGGCCGTGGCCGACAGCGTCTGGTAGGCCGCCGGCGATGCATCGCGCCACAGCAAACCGGCGCCCAGCACCGACAGCCCGATGGCCTCGACGACGACGGCCGCGGCCAGCCACGGCACCAGCGGCCCGCCGCCGCGGCG
>NZ_JBFUFP010000101.1:0-9974 GCF_056403375.1 Rhizobacter sp. P2_H2 | reverse complement strand
CTCACACGCATCGTCCAGGGGGATCGCCATGCTCATCACCGCAGGCCAGGGCTATGCCGCATCGGTGCAGCCGATCACCGCCCACGCCATCGCCACCGATGCCCACGGCCTGGCCGCCGGGCCGGTGGAGATCCCGGTCGGCGGGTTCTCGATGCCCGCGTACTGCGCGATGCCGGCCGGCGGCACCGGGCTGCCGGTGATCGTCGTGGTCAGCGAGATCTTCGGCGTGCACGAGCACATTGCCGACGTGGCGCGGCGCTTCGCGAAGCAGGGCTACCTCGCGATCGCGCCCGAGCTGTTCGTGCGCCAGGGCGACGCGAAGGCCTACACCGATGTCGCGCTGCTGCACTCCGAGCTGATCAGCCAGGTGCCCGATGCGCAGGTGCTGAACGACCTGGACGCCACCGTCAGCTGGGCCGCGACGCAGGGCGGCGWCGTGTCGCGGCTGGGCGTCACCGGCTTCTGCTGGGGCGGGCGCGTCACCTGGCTGTTCGATGCGCACAACGCGGCGGTGAAGGCGGGCGTCGCGTGGTACGGCAAGCTCGCGACGCCGGCCACCGAGCTGCAGCCGCGCCGCCCGGTCGACATCGCCGGCCGGCTGCACGGCCCGGTGCTCGGCCTGTACGGGGCGGCCGACACCAGCATCCCGCTTGACACGGTTGATAAGATGAAATCAGCCTTGGACGCGGGCAATGCCGCAGCCCGGGCCTCCGAGATCGTGCTCTACCCCGACGCGCCGCACGCGTTCCACGCCGACTACCGGCCGAGCTACCGCCCCGAGGCCGCCCAGGACGGCTGGCGGCGCTGCCTCGACTGGTTCAAGGCGCACGGCGTGGCCTGAACGGCCCTGTCTGCTTTTGCCCAAGCCGCGCACATCGCGCGGCTTTTGTTTGATCGAGTGTTTGATCGAGTCCCATGACCCTTCTCTACATCGTGCTCGCGACCTTTGCCGGCGGGCTGCTGTCGGTGCTGCTCGCTGCCAGCCTGACGGTCAACGTGCTGGGCCGCATCGTCCACCACCTGGTGAGCCTGTCGGCCGGCGTGCTGCTGGGCACTGCGCTGCTGAACATCCTGCCCGAGGCCTTCGAGAGCAAGGCCAGCCCGCAGAGCCTGTTCATGACGCTGCTGGCCGGGTTGCTGTTCTTCTTCCTGCTCGAGAAGGCGGAGCTGTACCGCCACGGCCATCACCATGAAGGCGACGAGCACCACCACCACCACGGGTTCGACAAGCACCAGGCCGGCCGCGGTGGCTGGACGGTGCTGCTCGGCGACAGCATCCACAACTTCTGCGACGGCATCATCATCGCGGCCGCCTTCCTGACCGACACGCGGCTGGGCATGTTCACGGCGCTGGCGATCATCGCGCACGAGATCCCGCAGGAAGTCGGCGACTACATCGTGCTGCTGAATGCCGGGCTGTCACGCCGCAAGGCGCTGCTCTACAACGCGATGTCGGGCATGGCCGCGGTGGTCGGCGGCGTGGTCGGCTACGTGGTGGTCGGGCCGTGGGAAGCGCTGTTCCCGTACCTGCTGGTGGTCGCGTCGAGCAGCTTCATCTACGTGGCGGTGGCCGACCTGATCCCGCAGTTGCAGCACCGGCTGTCGGCGAAGGACACCGCGGCCCAGCTGGCGTGGCTGGGCGTGGGCCTGGCGATCGTGATCTTCGTCGCCAGCCACGCCCATCATCACTGACTAGCGGACGACCAGCACCGGTACCTTGCTGTGCGTCAGCACCTTCTGCGTCTCGCTGCCCAGCAGCAGCGCGCTGACACCGCGCCGGCCGTGCGAGGCCATCACGATCAGGTCGCACTCCTGGCGGCGGGCGTGGTCGATGATCGCTTCCCAGGGGTGCAGCGCCTCCAGCGTGTGCGCCTCGCAGGGCACGCCCACCGCGACGCAGTCGTCGCGCACCGCCTTGACCCGCGATGACGCGATGCGTTCCTGTGCGTCGAAGAACTCCTGCGGCGGCGTCGGCTGCATCTCCGAGATCGCGCTGTACGGGAACGGCTCCTTGACACTCACCGTGTAGACCCGCGCGTTGACCGACTTGGCCAGCGCAATGGCCGTGTCAGTCGCCTTCTTCGTGATGTCCGAACCGTCGGTCGGGACCAGGATGCGATGGAACATGGTCATCTCCTTGCAGTGGGAACTCTCGTGGGACCGTCTGGCGCCTCCAGTGTTCCCCGCACGGTAGTCCGCAGCTTGATGACGGTCAAACCCCGCTCACGAGCGGGGAGATTTCTCCATCGGGCGGCTACTGTCGGATGACCATTCGCTCCACGAGCCCGGGTACAGCGCCGCGCCGTGCAGGCCGGCGATTTCCATCGCCAGCAGGTTGTGGCAGGCGGTCACGCCCGAGCCGCACTGGTTCACGACCTCGGTGGGCGCGCGGCCGCCGAGTGCCGCGGCGAACTCGGCGCGCAACTGCTCGGCCGGCTTGAAACGGCCGTCTGCCTGCAGGTTGTCCTTGAAGAAGCGGTTCTTCGCGCCGGGGATGTGGCCGGCCACCGCATCGATCGGCTCGACCTCGCCGTGGTAGCGCTCCGGCGCACGGGCGTCCAGCACCAGCACGTCGTCCAGGCGCTGCTGCAGCTGCTGCGCGTCGATGGTCGGCCGCTGCGGCGCCGCATCCGGGTACGGCGCGGCCGGCACCGGCTGCACGATCTGCGGCGACAGCGCTCCGCCGGCGGCCTGCCACGCGGCGAGCCCGCCATCGAGCACGCGCACCTGCCGGTGGCCCATCCACAGCAGCACCCACCAGGCGCGCACCGCGTACATCGCGGCCTGCCGGTCGTACACGACGACCTCGCGCCCCGGCACGATGCCGACCCGGCCCATCCAGCGCGCGTAGTCGGCGCGCTCGGCGAGCGGGTGGCGGCCGTTGCGGCCGGTCTTGGGGCCGGACAGGTCCTCGTTCAGGTTCACGTACAGCGCGCCGGGAATGTGGCCTTCGCGGTAGCTGCGCTCGCCCGCCGCCGCATCGGCGAGGTCGAAGCTGCAGTCGAGCACCAGCGGCGGCGTCTGCGATGGCGCGAGCGCCTGTTGCAGTTCGGCGGCGGAGATCAGCGGCGGTCGGATCATCGGGAGGCCTTTCAGCTTTCGGGYAGGACGGAGATGTCGCGCTGCGGCGGGGATTCCTGGCGCAGCCGCGTCGCGGCGAGCCCGGCGCCGACGATCAGCACCATGCCGGCCAGCGCCATCCAGGTCACCGGGTCGCTGAAGACCAGCACGCCGTACGCGAACGAGAACGCGATGCCCAGGTACTGCAGGCTCGCATTCACCAGCGTCTTGCCGGTGCTGTAGGCGCGCGTCATCAGCAGTTGCGCCGAGGTCGCGAGCAGCCCGACGGCCAGCAGCAGCGCGGCGCCGATCCAGGTGTGGGCGTGCATGCCGGTCCACAGCATGCTGAGCGCGCCGGCCAGCACGCCGCCGAGCGAGAAGTAGAAGACGATGCGCGACTCGGGCTCGCCCGCCTTGCCGAGCGCCGAGACCTGCAGGTAGGCGGTGGCCGAGACCACGCCCGACAGCAGCCCGATCAGCCCGTGCCACAGCTGGTTCTCGGCGATCGTCGGGCGCAGGATCAGCCCGACGCCGATGAAGCCGGTCAGCACCGTCGCGATCAGCCGGCCGTCGACGCGGGCGGTGCCCAGCACCGCGGCGCCGCCGATCAGGAACAKCGTCATCCACACCGACGACATGTAGTTCAGCGTCATCGACGTGGCCAGCGGCAGGTTGCTGATCGAGTAGAACCACAGGCACAGTGCCGACACGCCGGTCAGGCTGCGCCAGAAGTGCATCGAGGGCACGTTGGTGCGCAGCGTGCCGCCGCGCCAGCGCGTGAGCGCCGCCAGCAGCAGCGTGCCGGTCAGGCCGCGGTAGAAGACGATCTCGCCCGGCGGGTAGTAGGCGGAGGCGAGCTTCACGCACACCCCCATGCTGGCGAACAGGAACGACGCGAGGATCATCAGGACGGGGGCGGAGCGCATCGGGCGATTCTCGCCCGGCGCGCAAGGCCCCGCGTCAGACGGCCAATTTCATCGCCTTGCGGTACCAGGCATGGAACTCCTCCATGCCGTCTTCCATCGGCGTCTGGTAGGGGCCGACCTCGTTGTCGCCGCGCTCGTGCAGCGCGCGCCGGCCGGCATCCATGCGCAGCGCGATCTCGTCATCCTCGACGCAGGTCTCGAGGTAGGCCGCCTGGTTCGCGTCGACGAACTCGCGCTCGAAGGCCACGATCTCTTCCGGGTAGAAGAACTCGACGACGTTCAGCGTCTTCTGCGGCCCCTTCGGGTACAGCGTCGACACCACCAGCACGTGCGGATACCACTCGACCATCACGTTCGGGTAGTAGGTGAGCCAGATCGCGCCGTGCGCCGGCACCGGGTTGTCGAAGCGGCCGCTGCGGAACGCCAGCACCGCGTCGTGCCACTTGCGGTAGGTGTCGGAGCCGGCCTTCGCGAGCGCGTTCTTCGGGCCGACCGTCTGCACCGAATGGTGGCGGCCGAACTCCCAGGCCAGGTCGTCGCAGCTGACGAACTGGCTCAGCCCCGGGTGGAACGGGCCGACGTGGTAGTCCTCCAGGTAGACCTCGATGAAGGTCTTCCAGTTGTAGTCGCACTCGTGCATGTGCACGCGGTCGAGCACGTAGCCGCTGAAATCCAGGTCGGCGCGCGGGCCGAGCGCGGCCAGGTCGGCGGTCACGTCGCGGCCGTTGGCCTCGAAGACCATGCCGTTCCAGGTCTGCGTCTTGTAGCGGTTCAGGTGCAGGCAGGGGTCGGCCGGGAAGTGCGGCGCACCGATCAGCTGGCCCTTCAGGTCGTAGGTCCAGCGGTGCAGCGGGCACACGATGTGGCTGCCGGTGTTGCCGCGCCCGCGCAGCATCACCGCCTGGCGGTGCCGGCAGACGTTGGAGACGAGCTCGATCCCGTGCGCGGTGCGCACCAGTGCGCGGCCCTCGCCCTCCTGGGGCAGGGCGTAGTGGTCACCGATGTCGGGAACCGCGAGTTCGTGCCCCAGGTAGCGGGGCCCATGCTGGAAGATGAGCTCCATCTCGCGGCGATGGAGGTCGTCRTCGAAGTACGCGGAGACGGGGAGTTGGGTGTTTTGGCGCTCGAGAGCTGGAAGGGCGAGGCTCAGGTCGGACRTGATCCCGAGGGTCTCCTATAACCGATGTGAACGTGCCACCACGGGGCGCTGCCGGGGGTGGGAGGTCTCGCTGCGCACGGCGCGTTGGAACCAGCGAGGGCGGGATTGTAGCTGCCGTGCCGCACGCACGTCCCCATTTGGGGGGATGACGCCACGAAAGCGTCCGTGGGAGCCCTGATCGCAGGGGAGGGGCTGACTACAATGCTTGTTTTTGTGTCATGACATGCCAAAGACCCCTTCCGCCACGGCCGACGCCGCAGCGCTGACCGAGGTGCCGAGCACGGCAACTGCGCCGGCGCCTGCCAGCTATGAAGATGCCCTGTCCGAGCTCGAGCGGCTGGTCGTCGCGATGGAGGGCGGGCAGCTTCCGCTGGAGAAGCTGCTTGAAAGCTACAAGAGGGGGGCGGATCTGCTCAATTACTGCCGCGAGCGCCTCAGCGCCGTCGAGCAGCAGGTGCAGGTGCTCGAAGAAGGCCAACTGAAGCCGTGGTCCGGGGGATGAGCTTGATCGAATTTGATGAATGGGCGCGCGCCGAGCTGGAATCGGTCGAGGCCGCGCTGTCGCGCTGGGTGCCCGCCGAGGCACCGGCCGGACTCGGCCAGACGATGCGCTACGGCGTGCTCGACGGCGGCAAGCGGCTGCGTCCGCTGCTGGTGCTGGCGGCGGCCCGGGCGGTCGACGGCCAGTGCGAGGCCGCGTTGCGGGCCGCCTGTGCGGTGGAGCTGATCCACGCCTACTCGCTGATCCACGACGACATGCCTTGCATGGACAACGACGTGCTGCGCCGCGGCAAGCCGACGGTGCACGTTCAATACGGCGAGGCGCAGGCGATGCTGGCGGGCGACGCGATGCAGGCGCTGGCCTTCGAGGTGCTGACGCCCGACGCGGGCGTCGAGCCGGCGCTGCAGGCCCGCCTGTGTTCGCTGCTGGCGCGCTCGGCCGGCCACGCCGGGATGGCCGGCGGCCAGGCGATCGACCTCGCCAGCATCGGCGCCACGCTCGACGAGCGCACGCTGCGCGACATGCACCACCGCAAGACCGGCGCCCTGCTGCAGGCCAGCGTGCTGATGGGCGCGGCCTGCGGGCGCACGAATCCGGTGGCCTGGCAGGCGCTGGCGGAGTATGGTGACGCCCTGGGCCTCGCTTTCCAGGTGGTCGACGACATCCTCGACGTGACGCAGGCCTCCGAAACCCTCGGCAAGACCGCCGGCAAGGACATGGACAACAACAAGCCGACCTACGTCAGCGTGCTGGGCCTGGAGCCCGCGCGCCGGCATGCCGCGCAGCTGCGCGACCAGGCCCATGCGGCGCTGGTGCGCAGCGGCCTCCCGAGCACCGGCCTGCTGGGCATGCTGGCCGACAAAGTGGTCGAACGTGATTCCTGAGCCGCCGATGAACCACACCCTGCTGCACACCATCCAGAGCCCGGCCGACATCCGCCGGCTGTCGCGCCTCGAGCTCAAGCAGCTGTCGAGCGAGTTGCGCGACTTCCTGCTGCACAGCGTCGCCGAGACCGGCGGGCACCTGTCGTCCAACCTGGGCACGGTGGAGCTCACCGTCGCGCTGCACCATGTGTTCAACACGCCGCACGACCGGCTGGTGTGGGACGTGGGCCACCAGACCTACCCGCACAAGATCGTCACCGGCCGGCGCGAGCGCATGCCCACGCTGCGCCAGGCGGGCGGGCTGTCGGGCTTTCCGCGGCGCGACGAGAGCGAGTACGACACCTTCGGCACCGCGCACTCGTCGACCTCCATCTCGGCCGCGCTCGGCATGGCGATGGCCGCCAAGCTGAAGGGCGAGGAGCGCCGCTCGGTCGCGATCATCGGCGACGGCGCGATGACCGCCGGCATGGCCTTCGAGGCGCTGAACAACGCCGGCGTGTCGCAGGCCAACATGCTGGTGGTGCYGAACGACAACGACATGTCGATCTCGCCGCCGGTCGGCGCGCTGAACAAGTACCTCGCGCGGCTGATGAGCGGCAAGTTCTACGCCGCCGCGCGCGAGGGCGCGAAATCGGTGCTGAAGAACGCGCCGCCGCTGTTCGAGCTGGCGCGCCGCTTCGAGGAGCATGCGAAGGGCATGGTCGTGCCCGGCACGATCTTCGAGGAGTTCGGCTTCACCTACGTCGGCCCGATCGACGGCCACGACCTCGATTCGCTGGTCCCGACGCTCGAGAACCTGCGCGACCGCCCGGGCCCGCAGTTCCTGCACGTCGTCACGAAGAAGGGCTACGGCTACAAGCTGGCCGAGGCCGATCCGGTCAAGTACCACGCGGCGTCGGGCAAGTTCGACCCGGCCGAGGGATTCCCGAAGGCCAAGCCGAGCAAGCCCACCTTCACGAACATCTTCGGCCAGTGGCTGTGCGACATGGCCGAGAAGGACAAGCGCCTGATCGGCATCACGCCGGCGATGCGCGAAGGCTCGGGCATGGTCGAGTTCGAGAAGCGCTTCCCCGAGCGCTACCACGACGTCGGCATCGCCGAACAGCATGCGGTGACGTTCGCCGCCGGCCTGGCCTGCGAAGGGCTGAAGCCGGTGGTCGCGATCTATTCCACCTTCCTGCAGCGCGCGTACGACCAATTGCTGCACGACGTGGCGATCCAGAACCTGCCGGTGGTGTTCGCGCTCGATCGCGCCGGCCTGGTCGGCGGCGACGGCGCGACGCATGCCGGCGCCTACGACATCGCGTTCCTGCGCTGCGTGCCGAACATGAGCGTGCTGGCACCGGCCGACGAGCGCGAATGCCGCCAGCTGCTCACCACCGCGTTCGAGCAGGATCACCCGGTCGCGGTGCGCTACCCGCGCGGCGCCGGCGCGGGCATCGCGATCGATCCCGAACTGAGCTCGCTGCCCTGGGGCAAGGGTGAAGTGCGCCGCCGCGGCGAGCGCATCGCGATCCTCGCCTTCGGCACCTTGCTGTATCCGGCGCTGGCCGCCGGCGAGGCACTGGGCGCGACGGTGGCCAACATGCGCTACGTGAAGCCGCTCGATGTCGCGCTGGTGGCCGAGCTCGCACGCACGCACGATGCGATCGTCACGGTCGAAGAGGGCTGCCTGATGGGCGGCGCCGGCAGCGCGGTGCTCGAGGCCCTGCAGGCCGAGCGCATCGAGATCCCGGTGCTGCAGCTGGGCCTGCCCGATGTCTTCGTCGAGCATGGCGATCCGGCCAAGCTGCTGGCGGCCTGCGGGCTGGACGCGGCGGGCATCGAGCAGTCGATCCTGAAGCGCTTCGGCGCGCGCCCGGCGCTGGTCCGGCCGGCTGCCACCCATCGCTGAGCCCGTTTGAACGGCGTCTTCAAGCCCTTTTGCGCATGGGGCGCATTGATTCCTGTCATCCTTCAGGCCGTTGACAGATAGAAGTCCGACATGAATCACATGACGAATTTGAAAGACGCGCTGCACATTCCCGACACGCAGAGCGAGCGCGACGAGCGCCACCTGGCGATCCAGCGCGTCGGCGTGAAGGATGTGCGCTATCCGCTGCAGCTGAAATTCGGCAAGACCGCGCAGCCGACGATCGGCCAGTGGGAGCTCGACGTGGCGCTGCCGGCCGAGCAGAAGGGCACGCACATGTCGCGCTTCGTCGCGTGGCTCGATGCGCTGCACGAACCGCTGGACGCCGATGGCCTGAAGGCGCGCTTCGCCGAGATGCTCGAGAAGCTGCACGCGACGCACGGCCGCATCGAGGTGAAGTTCCCGTTCTTCATCCGCAAGCGCGCGCCGGTGTCGGGCGTCGAGAGCCTGCTCGACTACCAGGGCAGCTGGGTCGCCGAGATGCGCGACGGCAAGCCGGTCGTGTGGTCGCAGGTGCTGGTGCCGGTGAAATCGCTGTGCCCGTGCTCGAAGGAGATCTCCGACTACGGCGCGCACAACCAGCGCTCGCACGTGACGATCCGTGCCGAACTGCTGCAGGACGTGCCTTGGGGCGAGCTGGTGCGCTTCGCCGAGAACGCGGCGTCGAGCGAGATCTGGCCGATGCTCAAGCGCGCGGACGAGAAGTGGGTCACCGAGCATGCCTACGAGAACCCGAAGTTCGTCGAGGACCTGGTGCGCGACGTGGCGCTCGGGCTGAACGGGGACAAGCGCATCGGACGCTACGCGGTCGACGTCGAGAACTTCGAGTCGATCCACAACCACAGCGCCTTCGCCCGCATCGAACGCCTGTGAGCGGCGCGATCCGGAGGRCATTCCGGGTAGCATCCGCGCACCTATGAACTGGCCCTACGAATTACAGATCGGCGTGCGCTACACGCGCGCCGGTCGCACCGGCCGTCGCAACGGCTTCATCTCCTTCATCTCCGGCGTCTCGATGCTCGGCATCGCGCTCGGCGTCGCGGCGCTGATCATCGTGCTGTCGGTGATGAACGGCTTCCAGAAGGAAGTGCGCGACCGCATGCTGTCGGTCGTCGCCCACGTCGAGGTGATGGACGGCCAGGGCCAGGCGCTGCCCGACTGGCACCTCACCGCGAAGCAGGCGCGCGGGAACCCGCAGGTGATCGGTGCCGCGCCGTTCATCGCCGCGCAGGCGCTGATCGCGCGCGGCGACGACATGCGTGGCGCGATCGTCCGTGGCATCTCGCCGGACGACGAGGCCACCGTCACCGATCTCGCCGCGGAGATCAAGGACAAGACGCTGTCGAAGCTCGTGCCCGGCGAATGGGGCATCGTGCTCGGCATCGAGCTCGCGCGTTCGCTCGGCGTGCACGAGGGCGACAAGATCACGATCGTCGCGCCCGGCGGGCAGGTCACGCCGGCCGGCGTGGTGCCGCGGCTCAAGCAGATGACGGTGGTCGGCACCTTCAACGCCGGCCACTACGAGTACGAC
>NZ_JBFUFP010000100.1:0-9999 GCF_056403375.1 Rhizobacter sp. P2_H2 | reverse complement strand
GTGCAGGTGCAGGTGCAGGTGCAGGTGCAGGTGCAGGTGCAGGTGCAGGTGCAGGTGCAGGTGCAGGTGCAGGTGCAGGTGCAGGTGCAGGTGCGGGTGCGGGTGCGGGTGCGGGTGCGGGTGCAGGTGCAGGCGCAGGCGCAGGTGCAGGTGCCGGCGCAGACGAGACCGGGGAGGCGGCGTCGCCTCCGTTGGCACCGCCACAACCCACCAGCAGTGCCACGAGGCCAGCCGACAGGCAGCGTGTCGCGGTTGGCACCACATCCGCAAGCTCTGCCTGCAGCATCCGGGTCACGAGGGGAAACGACTCTGGCAAGGGCGTGTCGACGCGCTGCCGCGAAGTGAAGTGTGAATGGTTCATGGCGCTGCAGTCTCGGCACAGGGCGGCCCGCATTCCTGATCGAACCGTTACGGAGCGGGCGCCGAAAAGAACTGTTACCGACGCAGGCCGCCGAGGCCGCCGACCAGCTTGCGCAACAAGCAACAATTCATGCCATCGCCTTCTGCCGACGAGCAGGTCCGCGCCGCGGCCCGACGATGGCGGCGCACCGACACTGCGCCGTTCCGGCGAGGCCTCAAAACCGGACGCCGACGATGCACAGCCTCTTCCTCCCTGATTCCCGATCTGCCCCCCTGCGGCCGATTGCAGCGCGACGCCCTCATGGGCACGCACCGGCGCGATGAGCGAGCTTGTCATCACACTGCCCGGCGGGTCGCTCGACCTGCTCGGAGGGCGTGTGCTTCGCCACGGGGAGGCGGTGAAGGTGGAGCCTCGGGCGTGGCGCGTGCTGGAGCGGCTGGCCCGCTTCCGCCATCGAGTGGTCACGAAGGAAGAGCTGGTGGCTGCGCTGCGCCCCGAGGGGGCGGTATCCGAAGGCGCGCTTCGGCAGGCGATCCGCGCGGCACGCCGGGCCATCGGCGACGACGGGCCGCAGCCGATCATCCGCTCGATCCCGCGGGTCGGCTACATCTTCGACGTCCCCTCGGCACCGGCATCGCAGCCCGCTGCGGCGGACCTGCCGCGCGAGGGCGTCCCCTCGGTGATCATCGGCCCGTTGCGCAATCACACCGGGCGGCCGAGCCTGCACTGGGCGACGCACGGCCTGGTCGCCTGCATCGCGCACGGCTTGTCGATCGACAGGCGCATCCAGGTCCAGGACGCACTGTCGCTGGAAACGTCCTGGCCCGAAGGGCAGGTCCGCATGCTGCAGATGTTGCGCGCCGCCGGCGCGCGCTGTGCCGTGGTCGGCTCACTGAGGCTCGCTGGCGGCGAACTCGCGCTCGAGCTGAACGTCCACGACCAGGGCAGGAAGAGCGTCATCGCGATCCACGCTGCTGATCCAGCAGGGCTCGTGCTGCCCGCCATCGCGGCCTTGCGGCAGACGGTGCTGGGCGATGGCAGGCGCCGAGCCTCGGCCCACGGGATGAGCGGCTGCTCGCCGCTGTCGATCGAGTTGTTCGCGCGGGCCAGGCACTCCGCTGCGATGAGCCGACATCCTGCAGCGCTGCGGGCCCTTGCGCTGCTTCAGCAACTGGAGCCGGAGTTTCCTGGGCTCGATCTGGAATTGCTGCGTGCACAGGCCGTCTGCGGCAGCGATGACGGACCTCGCACCGCGGCCCGGCTGCTGGAAACCGCGAGACGCGGCCAGGACCGGTGTCTCGAAGCGCAAGGGCAACAGCATCTCGGGACGCTGCACCACGTGAAAGGCCGATTGCGTGAGGCGGCGCAGAGCCTGGAGCACGCCCTCGTGCTGGGCCGCGGCTGCATGCCGCCGCACTGGCAGGGGCACGCCTTGACGCTGCTGGCATCCGTCGAATGCCGCCTCGGCGAGCTGCATTCCGTTCAGGCACGGCTCGACGAGGCCCAGGCCATCTTCACGCGCATCGGCAGCCAGTGGGGATTGCTGACCGTGCTGTGGCTGCGGGCGATCATGACCTCGCTGTCCGGCCACGCCGAGCAGTCCATCCGCTGGAACAGAAAACTTGCGAACGCGGCCCGCAGGCTGAATGCCAACACCGCACTGGTGAGCGTGTGCCTCAACCTTGCAGGTGAACTGGTGTACGCGGACCGCCTTGACGAGGCGCGCGAGTGTGCGGAGGAGGCCACCGCCACCGCGCTGGCGATCGAGGTCGATGTGGGCCTGTTGAGCACGGTGGTCAACATTCACAGCCTGCTCCATCGTCTGCAAGGCCGTCCGGATGCCGCTGCGGAGCTGCTGTCGCTTCTGCCGCGGCCGGACCGGATGCAGGACGGCTATCTGTGGCAGGCCCACGGGCATGCCGCCATGGCAGCCGGTCGCGTCGACGAGGCGGCCGACTGTTTCCTGCGCGCGGCGGCCGAATGCCGCGTTCAAGGCAATCGCGCTGCCGAGGCGCCCCTGCTGCCGTGGCTCGTCGAGGCTCTCGTGCGCTGTGGGCGCCTGGCCGCCGCACAGGCTGAACTCGAGCGCGCAGACGCGCAGGCCCACCTGCAGGACGAGAGCACCACCGCGAACCTGCTCTACCCACGCGCGTTGCTGGCACGCTGGCACCAGCAGGAACCGGAGGCCCAGGCACTGCTTGCGCGGCTGACGACTGCGCCGGCCGCGCTGCCCCTCTTCCGCCGGCTCGGACGGGAGCTGTCAGCAGTGCCCATCGATCCGCGGCGCGAACACCCGATGCCGATGGCGCCACCGAACGGCGTGATGCGTCGGGAGTACCGATTCTCCCATTGCGTGCTTGACGTGGAGCGACGGGAACTGTGGGTCGACGGACGGCGCCAGACACTCGAGCCAAGACCGTTCGACGTGCTCGTGCATCTGTACCGCAATCGTCATCGCGTGGTGACTCTGGACGAGCTCCTCGACACGGTGTGGCGCAGGGCGACAGTGTCGCCGGAAGTGGTCGCGCAAGCGATCACCAAGATCCGCCAGGCGATGCGGCGGAGCAAGACGCACGCGGTACGGGTCCACACCGTCTATCGCAAGGGCTACCGGCTGCTGGCCGATACGCACGTGGAGGCCGATGATGACATCGCCGCGGCGCTGCTGCCCGACCCGCACGCGACACCGGAGCGCCTGCTGGCCATCGTGCCGCTGCCGCCATCGGGCGGGAAGCCGGGCGCCGATCGCGATGATCGCGAACTCGGGTACTCACTGGACGTCCTCGGCTACGCCCTGGCCGTGCACTCACGGCTGAAGCGCATGTCCGACGCCGAGGCAAAGGCAGGCGCTGACGACGCCCTCGCCGCAACGCCGGATGCGATAGCGGCTGCGATCGGYATCCGCAGCCCTGGCGCGCACGTCCTGTTCGCCCGCCTGATGCGCCGGGACGCCGCCCTGGCCCTGGACTATGTGCTGACCACGCCCGCCGCGCGGATCGAAGGCAGCCTCCGCGACCGGTCGCCGGCGGCACTCGGTCGGCGGCTGGCCGCCAGGCTCTCGCGGTTGGTGGCCGACGCCGCGGAGGCACCCGCCCTTGCCGCCGACGAGGGCGTGTGGATGACGCAGATGCTTGACCTCGCGTCTCGTGCCGTCGAAGATCGCCGCGCCGGCATTGCGATGCAGATCCTCGACGTGATCCTCGACCAGAACCCCGACCACGATCTGGCGGCGGACCTCAAGGCGCGCATCACCGACGCCGGCCACGGCAGGCCGGACAGCACCGGTCGAACGAACCAATCCGCGTCTGCGCCATGATCGGAATCGCCGTGCGCTGATATCTCGCTGCGTGCAAGCGACGCGCTCAGGCCAAGCCCGTTTCACCACATCAACTCTCGACCTCGCGCAAGCCCTCCAGCAGGGCCTCGTACACCAGGCGGATGCGCGCCGGCACCGGCTGGCGCTGCACGCGGTAGACCGACAGTGGCCAGGGCTTGGGCGCCGTCTCGGGCAGGACCTCCTGCATCGCACCGCCGCGCAAGTGGTCTGCGACCAGCACGCCGGCCAGCTGTGCGATGCCCATGCCTGCGAGCACCGCATCGCACACGGCCTGGGCGTCGTCGGAGACGAATGCGGGGAGCGCGGGCAGGATCTCGCGCTCGCGGTTCAGCCTCCATGGCCAGGGGCGGCCGGTGTTGCGGTTGATCAGTTGGGCGGTGGGCAGGGTATTCAGGCCGGCCACCGACTCCACCGGCCCGATGCGTTTGAGCAGCGACGGCGCTGCGACGATGCGCAACGAGAATACCGACACCGTCCGCGCGACGAAGCGGCTGTCGCCCAGGCGGCCGGCGCGCACGCCGACGTCGATGCGCTGCGCCACCGCGTCGATCACCTGGTCGGACAGCCGCAGGTCGAAGCACAGGCCAGGATGCTGCAGCGCCAGGCGCTCGAGAAGGGGCATCACGAAGCGCCGACCCTGCATGGTCGGCGCCGCGATGCRCACCAGGCCCTGGACGGGCTCATCCTTCGCCAGCATCGCCGCCGCGAACAAGGCATCGACGCCCTGCAACGCCTGGCGCGCGTGCGGCACGAAGCGCTCGCAGAAATCGCTGGGTTGCACGCTGCGGGTGCTGCGGTGGAACAGCAGTTCGCCGAGATGGCCTTCGAGTTCCTTGACCGCCCGCGTGACCACCTGCGGCGAGATCGAAAGGCGGATCGCAGCCTCGCGGAAGTTCTGCGTCTCGTATGCGACGAGAAAGGTGCGCAGCAGGTCGATACGGTTCAGCATCCCTTGATTATTCCTCTGCTGGGAATTCTGATCTCCCAGTGTATTCATTCACAGGATCAACGCCGGTTTCCATACTGCCTTCCATCGCCGGCACGTCGCCGGCGCCTCACAGGAGCAAGTGAATGGAATTCAAGGACAAGGTCGTGCTGATCACCGGCGCGAGCTCGGGCATGGGCCGTTCGGCCGCGCAGGCCTTCGCGCGCCAGGGTGCGAAGCTGGTGCTGGGCGCGCGCCGCCGGGCCGAGGGCGAAACCTTGGTGGAGCAGATCCGCGCACAGGGCGGCAACGCGGTGTTCGCCCCGACCGACGTGACGCGCGAGGCCGACGTGGACGCGCTGGTGCAGCTGGCGCTCTCGCACCACGGCCGGCTCGATGTGGCCTACAACAACGCGGGCATCGAAGGCCGCAGCGCCGAGTTCGCCGAGCAGGACAGCGACAACTACGACCTGGTCATGAACACCAACGTGCGCGGGGTGTTCTGGGCGATGAAGCACGAGATCCGCGCGATGCTGCAATCGGGCGGTGGTGCGATCGTCAACAATGCATCGGTAGGCAGCGAGGTCGGATTCCCGAACCTGGCGCCTTACATCGCGAGCAAGCATGCGGTGATGGGCTTGACGCGCACCGCGGCGCTTGAGTACGTGCAGCGCGGCATCCGCGTCAACGCGGTGAACCCGGGCATGATCGACACGCCGATGCAGGACCGCGTATGGGGCGGCGACGCACAGGCTCGCACCGCCTTCACCCAGCAGTTGCCGGCCGGTCGCTCCGGCTCGGCCGACGAAGTGACCGAGGCCGTGCTGTTCCTGGCTTCGCCCCGCGCCAGCTTTGTCACCGGCACCGGGCTGCTGATCGACGGCGGCTACGTGGCGCGCTGAGCGCCCGCACGGCCCGTGTCGGGCACGATCGAGCCACCGCGGCAACTCTCTCGCTACACTGACGTGCGCTGTCAATTGCGGAGGTAGCAATGCCTGACCCCGTAGAACCGTTGATCCTGGACCTCCTTGATTGGATCGGCCCGCATCCGCGCCCCTATGCCGAAGTCCTTGAAGCCTGGCGTACGTCGTGTCCACGCCTGCCCGTCTGGGAAGAGGCCAACAAGCGAGGCTTCGTCGATCACCTTCACGAGCAAGGGCAAGCGGCGCTGGTGGCGGTCAGCCCGCAAGGCCTGGCACACCTCGAGGCACGGCGCACAAACAGTGCGCCACCAGGAGCGCCTGCCGAAAGAGCCGACTCGGTCCCTGTCGTGGCCGAAGCCCCGGTAGCCGCACATGGCAGCCGGTAGCGCAGGCGAAGCGCCGCCTGACCCCTCATGTCAAACGTTGGGCGGCAGAAGATCGATCGCCTGCCCTCCACCTCACATCAAGGCATCCTGACCATGTCCACAGTCCGCACCGGAAATCAAGCAGCGCTCGTCGTGGTTGACGTTCAAGTCAGCGTCGTGGCCGAAGCCTGGGAGACCACGCGAGTCGTCAACAACGTCGCGCGCGTTGTTGAGCGCGCCCGGGAGCAACTTGTCCCCGTGATCTGGGTACAACATGACGACAAGGAACTCGTGCGCGACTCGCCGTCATGGCAACTGGTACCGGAATTGGTTCCCGCGCAAGGCGAAGCGCGGATCTACAAGCATTTCGAGTCGTCGTTCGAAGAGACGGGGCTCGAAGCCGAGCTTGCGCGCATCGGCGCGACGCACATCGTGCTGGCCGGCGCCGCGACCAACTGGTGCATCCGTGCCACCGCCTACGGCGCACTGGATCGCGGCTACGACCTGACTCTGGTCAAGGATGCGCACACGACGAAGAGTCTCGAACTTGAGAACGGGCCGAAGATCGAGGCCTCAAGCGTCGTTGCCGACTTGAACGTCGCGATGAAGTGGATCAGCTACCCCGGACGGAAGAACGGAACCGCAACAGCAGAGGAAGTCGACTTTGCTACACCAGGCGGCGTTCGCTGAAGTCCATGAACGCCGCCTGACCCGTCACTCGGCCACGTTCTCCAAATAGTGCAAAATCCGTCCGCCCGCCGCTCACCCGGCGGGCATCGCTAGGGGTGCTGGCCACGTTCACGTGACCGGCTGAGAGAGTCCCTTCGAACCTGACTGAGGTAATCCTCGCGCAGGGAAGCGTCGTGCCGCGGATCCTCTCTTCTTTGCCGCGGCCCGGTTGCGCCGACCTGCCATCGCCAAACCGGGAAGTACGATGGCATTCCGTTCTTGCAAGTCCCCTGCCCTGGCGCCGCTGGCGCCTTTGACCCTGGGCATCGCAGCCGCGTTCAGCGCGCATGCGCAATCCACCACCAGCACCATCGATCCGCAGACGCTGCCGCCGGTCACCGTGACCGGCCGCGCGCCCGATGCGGTCGCCACCATCGGCGGCTTCGGCGACCTGCCGCTGTCGAAGCTGCCGCTGCAGGCGAGCGTGATCAGCAGCGTCGCGATGAAGGATGCCGGCGTGCAGAGCCTGGCCGACATCACGCGCTTCGATGCGAGCCTCGGCGACGCCTACAACTCCGAGGGCTACTGGAGCACGCTGATGGTGCGTGGCTTCGCGACCGACAACCGCTTCAACTTCCGCCGCGACGGCCTGCCGATCAATGCCGAGACCGCGCTGCCGCTGGCCAACAAGGAGCGCATCGAGATCCTGAAGGGCACCAGCGGCATGCAGGCCGGCACGAGTGCGCCGGGCGGCCTGGTCAACCTGGTCGTGAAACGGCCCGAGGGCACGGTGCGCTCGGCCGCGCTGGAGTGGAAGCAAAGCCGCACCTGGCGCGGCGGTGTCGACATCGGCCAGCGCTTCGGAGAGGGCGATGCCTTCGGCATGCGGGTCAACGCGCAGTACGACGACCTCGATCCGCAGACGCACGACCTGCGCGGCCACAGCCAGCTGCTGGCGGTGGCCGGCGACTGGCGCGTGACGCCGGACACGCTGCTCGAGGCCGAGTTCGAGACCAGCCACCGCTCGCAGCCCAGCGTGCCGGCGATGAGCCTGCTGGGCAACCGCGTGCCCGATGCATCGGCCTACGACCCGCGGACCAACCTGAACAACCAGCCCTGGTCGCAGCCGGTGGTGCTTGACGGCGACACCGCGTCGCTGCGCTGGCAGCAGCGCCTGTCGGCCGACTGGCGCGCCGTGGCGCACTTCGCGACGCAGCGCCTGGTCAGCGACGACCGCCTTGCCTTCCCGTACGGCTGCGGCGCCGAAGGCAACTACGACCGCTACTGCAGCGACGGCACCTACGACCTCTACGACTACCGCAGCGACGACGAGCACCGCCGCACCGATGCGCTGGACCTGGGCGTTCGCGGCACGCTGTCGACCGGCGGGCTGCTGCACGAGCTGCAGACCGGCGTGCTGTTCTCGCGCTTCAGGAGCCGCCTGCAGTGCCAGGCGTACAACTACGTCGGCACCGGCAACATCGACGGCACCGCGGTGACGCCTGCGGATCCCACGCTGACCGGCACCAACACCAACCGCGACGAGCGCAACACCGAGCTGTACCTGCGCGACGCGATCACGCTGACGCCGACCTGGAGCGCCTGGCTGGGCCTGCGCCACACGCGGCTGAAGCGCGAGAGCATCGCGACCGACGGCAGCCAGCCGGTCTCGTACACCGATGGCTTCACGACACCGTGGCTCGCGCTGAGCCACGCGCTGCAGCCGGGCCTGCTGGCGTATGCGAGCTGGGGCCAGGGCATCGAATCGGAAGTGGCGCCGAACCGCGCGCGCTACACGAATGCCGGGCAGGCACTCGCGCCGTTGAAGAGTCGCCAGGTGGAGCTGGGCCTGAAGGGCAGCGCGACGGACCTGAGCTGGGGCCTGGCGGCGTTCGACATCGTGCGCCCGCGCTTCGCGGATGTCGGCAGCAACTGCGCCGACGACACGAACGGCAGCACCTGCACGCACCAGGAAGACGGCGAGCAGCGCCACCGCGGGCTGGAAGCCGAAGGCGCATGGACGGCAGGCGACTGGACGCTGCAAGGCGCGGCGATGTGGCTGCACGCGCGGGTCGAGGATGTCGCGAGCGATGCGACGCTGAACGGCAGGCGCCCGGTCAACGTGCCGGATCGCACGCTGAAGCTGAACCTGAGCTGGCGCGTGCCGCTGCTCACCGGCCTGAACCTCTCGGCCGGCGCGGTGCACGAGGGCGAGCGGATGGTGCTGCCGGACAACAGCCTGTCCATCCCCGGCTGGACGCGCTTCGATGCGGCAGCACGCTACGAGCAGCGGGTGGCAGGCGTCGGCACGCTGACCTGGCGGGTGGGCATCGACAACCTGAGCGACCGCCGCGCCTGGAAGGAAGCGCCGCTGCAGTTCGGGCACGTGTACCTCTACCCGCTCGCGCCGCGGACGGTCCGTGCATCGGTTCAGATCGATTTGTGAAGCGGCTGCCGGAACCGGTGATTTTTCTGTCTATAATCTGAGGCTCAGTTCCTCGATAGCTCAGTCGGTAGAGCGCCGGACTGTTAATCCGTAGGTCCCTGGTTCGAGCCCAGGTCGAGGAGCCAGTATTGACGGGGCCCGCAGCGATGCGGGCCCTTTGTCGTTCAGCCCTTCCCACTCCTTGCCATCGACACGTCCTTCGCCAGGAACTCCTGAAGCAAGGACCAGCCCTTCGGCCACGCCCCGACGCCGCTCGATGCATTGATGTGCCCCAGCGGCCCCACTTCGACCAGGCGGCTGCCCCACTGGCGTGCGCGATGCTTTGCGTAGTCGATGGTGCTGAAGGGATCGCTCGTGCTGGCGACGATCAGGCTCGGGAAGCGCAAAGCACCCTCCGGAACGCCACCGAACCCTGCCGCCGCCGGTGGGAACGAGGACGACTGCGGGTCGGGTACCGCCACCAGGAAGGCTCCCGCAATCTCCCGCTGCGAGATCGCGCTCCAGTGGGCGACGAGCAGGCATGCCAGGCTGTGCGCCACCAGGACCGGCGGCGCAGGCGACGAGGCGACCGCCCTGTCGAGCGCGGACACCCAGTCATCCAACGTGGGCTGATCCCAGCTCGTAGGCTGGAAGCGGCGCAGCTGAGGCTGTCCGCGCTCCCACAAGCTCTGCCAATGCGCCTCGCCTGACCCACCGATGCCCGGCAGGACCACAACATTCTCCATCGATGCCTCCGTTTCCGATGCGCCCAGTCTGCGGCGAGGTGCATCGGCCTGGAATGGCAAAGCATCGGAAAATGGATCGTCGAACCGATGGATTCAAGGTGCCATGGCCCAACGTCAACCAGCGAGCCTGGATGCGACCGACATCAAGATCGTGACGCTTCTCGAGGAGGATGGAAGGCTCGCCGTCAGCGAACTCGGTCGACGTATCGGTCTTTCACAGCCCGCGACATCGGAACGCCTCAAACGCC
>NZ_JBFUFP010000099.1:0-10111 GCF_056403375.1 Rhizobacter sp. P2_H2 | reverse complement strand
CCCTGTGAAGGGTGGGCTGGAAGTCCTCAAGAGAGAGGACGTCGTTGGGATCGTTGCGGCCGGTCGCCTGTTGTTCTGGTGAGGGCCCCGGCTCAGTGCAATCGTTGGTATCGCGTGGTTTGGATTTCAAACCCGTGTGACAGCATGGGTGCACTGTAGGAGGACGAAAACGTTTGGGCCATCCCCAATACGGGGGAAACGATTTCATCGCACCTGTGGCACAGGCTCCGCGGCCAGACCTCGTCATCGGCCGCAAACCCAGCATTGGCGCGGCTTGGCGCTGATCGGTCCATGCGCTCAACGGTGCGCGAGGCGCCGCGGCAAGTGACCGAAGTGATGTCGAATTTCCCCACAGAAGTTCGCATGCGTTTTCATGCGTTCGCATCGCGAATGACGCTGTGGCGCGACGTGCACACCGCGCGGCGCGACAATCCGCCGATGCACCCGCCCTCCCACCGCCGTCCGCCCGCGCGCACGCATGCGCCCGCCCCTCCGCTGAGCGAGTCGGAGATCGACGAACTGCAGGCCCGCCTCGATGCGGTGCCGGCGCCGCTCGATCCGCTGGACGCCAGCATGGTCGACGGCTTCCTGTGCGGCGTGCTGGTGCAGCCGGTGCGCGTGCCGGCACAGCGCTGGCTGCCGCTGCTGACCGATGTCGACGGTCGCCCACTGCCGGCGAACTTCGACGCCCGCCGCCTGCACGAGCTGGCGCAGCGCCGCCATGCCGAGCTGAACGACGCGATCACGCGCCGCCAGTGGTTCGACCCGTGGGTGTTCGAACTCGACGACGGCTCGGACGAAGATGACGCGAGCATCGAGGCAGTGCTGCCCTGGGTGGCCGGCTTCGCGACCGCGATGGAGGCGTTTCCCGAGCTGATGAACGGCGACGCGCAGGCGCTGACCGAGCCGCTCGCGCTGCTGTACCGCCACCTCGATCCCGAGGACCTGGAGGACGCCGACGACCTGCTCGAGGAGATCGAATCGCTGGAGCCGCCGGCCGACCTGAGCGAGGCGGTCGAGGGCCTGGTGCGCGCGACGCTGCTGCTGGCCGATGTCGGGCGGCCGCTGCAAGCGCAGCCCGCGGCGCCTCGGCCGCAACAGCGGCCGCCGCACCGCCCGCGGCGTTAACTTCTTTCGAACCAGCGCCGGGCGTGCAGCGCGAGCCCGGTGGCCACGCTCGCGAACCGGTCGCCGCGCACCGCGCGCGCCTGCGGAAACTCTGCCGCGATCTGCTGGGCCAGCAGCCGCAGCCCGGTCGAGCCGCCGGTGAAGTACAGCGCATCGACCTGCTCCGGCCGCAGCCCGGCCTGCAGCACCGTCTCGCGCGCCGCGCCGACGATGCGCGCGATGTCGCCCTCGATCGCCTGCACCGCCTCGCGCTCGGTCAGCAGCACCTCCAGCCGCCGCTCGACGTGCGACAGGTCGATCACCGTGTCGCCGCCCTCGGCGACGCTGATCTTGGCGGCCTCGGCGCGCGATGCCAGCTCGTGCCCCAGCCGCTCGGTCACCACCGTCATCAACCGCTGGTGGTGCAGCGGGTTGCCGTAGAAGCCGCGCATGCTGCGCAGCTCCGCGACGCGCTGCGGGCTGTACACCGAGTTGATCAGGTGCCAGGTCGCGAGGTCGAAGTACACGCCGGTCGGCACCTCGCGCGCCGGCGCGCCGGCCACGCTCGGGCCCATCGCGCCGTAGCCGAACTCGCGCAGGATGCTGGCCAGCTCGACGCGGCGGTCGAAGTCGGTGCCGGCGATGTGCACGCCGTGGTTGGCGAGGATGTCGTCCTTGCGCTCCAGCCGCGGCGCGCGCTCGGGCCCGACGCGCACCAGCGAGAAGTCCGAGGTGCCGCCGCCGATGTCGGCCACCAGCACCAGCTGCTCGCGGTCGACGCTGCTCTCGAAGTCGAAGGCCGCGGCGATCGGCTCGTACTGGAAGTGCACCTCGTCGAAGCCGACCATGGCCGCGGCCGAGGCGAGCGTGGCCTGCGCCTGCGCATCGCGCACCGGGTCGTCGTCGACGAAGAACACCGGCCGGCCCAGCACCGCGCGGTGGATCGGCGACTGCGCCTCGGTCTCGGCCAGCGTCTTCAGGTGCTTCAGGTAGCCGGCGATGATGTCGAGGTACTTCACGCCGCGCCCGCCGCCGACATCGGTGGTCTGCTCGGCCAGGCTGCTGCCGAGGATGCTCTTCATCGAGCGCATCAGCCGGCCGTCGAGGCCGTCGACGTAGGCGGCCAGCGCCGCCCGGCCGAACGCGCGCGGCGGGCCGTTGGTCTCGGCGCCTTCGACGAAGTAGAAGACCGCGGTCGGCATCGTCCGCTGGCCGGGCTCGAGTTCGACCAGGCGCATCGCGCTGGCAGCTTGGCCGGGGGCTGATCCATCGGGAATCGCGATGGCCGAATTGGACGTGCCGAAGTCGATGGCGCAATACATGATGGCGGCGAAGGGCACAACGGGTGGGGGGCGCGGATTGTAGGGCACACTGCCGCGCGATGAATCCGACGAGTGCCCCTTCCAACGACCTGCCCGCGCTGCTCGCGCGCATCGCGCTGCGCGAGCGTGCTGCCTTCGAGCCGCTGTACCGCGCCACCTGCGCGCATCTGTTGGGCGTCGCGTTCCGTATCTTGAACGACAGGGACCGCGCCGAAGAGGTGCTCCAGGAGGCGTTCATGAATGTCTGGCACAACGCGGCGAGCTACCGGCCCGACGTGGCGGCCCCGATGACCTGGCTGATCAACATCGTGCGCAACAAGGCGATCGATGCGCTGCGCTCGGGCAAGACCGAGCGGGCTTCGACCACCGCGCTCGACGACGAGGCCATGGCCGTCGCCGGCGACCCCGCGCTGGAGCCGCAGCGGCTGCTGGACGATGGGCTGACCAAGGCGCGCATCGACGGCTGCATGGCGGCGCTGAACGCCTCGCAGCGGCAGGCGCTGGCGCTCGCGTACTACCGCGGCATGGTGCACACCGACATCGCGCTCGCGCTGAACGCGCCGGTCGGCACCGCGAAGGCCTGGGTGCGACGCGGCCTCGACAAGCTGAAGGATTGCCTGGTCGCGGCGGGGGTCGGCGCATGAACTACCTGAAGCCCGAGCGCCTGGACCGGCTGGCGCGCGAATACGTGCTGGGCACGCTGACCGGCGGCGCACGGCGCCGCTTCGAGCGCGTGCTGGCCGCCAGCCCGGCGGCGTCGCTGGCGGTCGGCGCGTGGCAGCAGCGCTTCTCGGTGCTTGCCGCCAGCGTGCCGCCGATGCAGCCGCGCGAGGCGGCGTGGCAGCAGCTCGAGCGCCGGCTGTTCCCGGTGGCGCCGAAGGCCGCCTCGGGCTTCGGGGCGTGGCTTGCGAACCTGCTGTCCGCGCGCTCGCTCGGCGGTGCGCTGGCCGGCGTGCTGCTGTGCCTGGCGGTGCTGCGGCTGCAGCCGGGGCTGATCGGGCTGCAGCCGCCGTCCGAGGCGCTGCCGCAAAGCTATGTCGGCCTGCTCAGCGATGGCGAAGGCCGTCCGGCCGTGCTCGCGAGCTCGCTGCGCCACGGCCGGCAGCTCAGCGTGAAGCTGCTGCAGCCGGTGGCGGTGCCGGCCGGCCGCGTCGCGCAGCTGTGGGCGCTGCCGCGCGACGGCGGCGAGCCCTTCCCGCTCGGCGTGGTGCCCGACCATGGCAGCGCGGTGCTGGCGCTCCCGGACAGCTCCGAGAAGCTCTTCTTCAACGTGACACGGCTGGCAGTCACCCTGGAGGTGGCGCCGGCGCTGGCCGGTGCGGCGCCGGCGGGACCGTTCGTGCTGATCGGCCCGTGCGTGAAGCTCTGGTAGCAATTTCTTTCAATCGCGGATGCGTCCGTCGGCGCCATCCGCTCCGTAAGTACCGGCAAGACACCGAGGATGGTGTCTGCCAACCCACCCGAAGGACCTGACGATCATGAACACCACTTTCGCCCGCGTGCTGACCCTCTCGACGCTCGCCCTGGCCCTGGGCAGCGCCTTCGCCGCCGACAGCGCACCGCCGGCCCCGACCCCGGCCGCAGCCGCCGCCGCCGCCGACAAGCTGGGCGCGGCGCGCGCGCAGATCGCCGCGAAGAACTGGGCCGGTGCCATCGACGAGCTGAAGAAGGTCAACGATGCCGGCAGCGCCGACTGGAACAACCTGATGGGCTACAGCCTGCGCAAGGCGAAGACGCCCGACCTGGCCGGCTCGGAGAAGTTCTACAACGAAGCGCTGCGCATCGACCCGAAGCACAAGGGCACGCTCGAGTACTCCGGCGAGCTGTTCCTGATGAAGGGCGACCTGCCGAACGCCGAGCAGCGCCTGGCCACGCTGGACAAGGTCTGCGGCGCGAGCTGCAGCGAGACGGTCGAGCTGAAGAAGGCGATCGAGCGCTACAAGGCCGCGGGCAACAAGTACGTCTCGGCCAGCTGGTAACTCGATCGGGTCAGGCCGCGGCCACGCGTGGCGTGCCGGCCTGCGGCACCTCGCCGCAGAACCCGAAGTCGAGCGCCGGGCGCAGGCCGCTCATCAGCTCGGCAAGCGCACGGCCCGAGCCGGCGCCGTGCGTCCAGCCCAGCGTGCCGTGTCCGGCGTTGATCCACAGGTTGGCGAGCTTGCCGCTGCGCCCGATGTACGGCACGTTGGTCGGCGTACTGGGCCGCAGGCCGGTCCAGAAGTTCGGCTCGCGGGTGTCGGCGACGCCCGGGAACACCTCTTCGTAGCGGTCGATCAGCGCCTGGCAGCGCACGCGCGAGGTCGCGCTGTCGAGGCTGGTGTCGTAGCCGGCCATCTCGGCCGTGCCGGCGATGCGCACGTGGTCGCCGAGCCGGCTGATCGCGATCTTGCGCGAATCGTCGAGCAGGCTCGCGACGCTGGCGGCTTCCGGCCGCTTCAGCTTCAGCGTCGCCGAGTAGCCCTTGGCGGGGTAGATGTTCAGGTAGATGCCGAGCGGCCGCAGCAGCGGCGCAGTGAAGCTGCCCATCGCGGCGACGAAGGTGTCGGCCGTCAGCGTGCGCGGCTCGCCGGTCTGCAGGTGGCGCAGCCGCACCGATTGCACCGCACCGCCCGCCGCATCGATGCCGGCGATGTCGTGTTCGTACAGGAAGGTCGCGCCGCGCTGCTGGCACAGCTGCGCCAGCTTCTGCGTGAAGATGCGAGCGTCGCCCGATTCGTCGCTGGGCGTGAAGGTGCCGCCGGCGATGCCGTTCGCGAAGCCCTGCAGCGCCGGCTCGACCTTCAGCACCTCGTCGCGCGACAGCACGCGGCGATCGACGCCGTGGTGGCGCATCAGCTCGGCACCGGCCGCACCCTCGTCGAACTCCTGCTGCGTCGAGAAGAAGTGCAGGATGCCGCGCTCCAGCCGGTCGTACTGGATGCCGGTCTGCGCGACCAGCGCCTTCAGCGACTCGTGGCTGTAGCGGCCCAGCGCCACCAGCTGCGCCACGTTGCGCTCGAACGCGGCGTCGTTGCACTGCAGCAGGAAGCTCAGGCCCCAGCGCCACTGGTGCGGGTCGAGCTTGGGGCGGAACAGCAGCGGCGCGTCGTCGCGCGCCAGCCACTTCAGCACCTTCAGCGGCGCGCCGGCATTGGCCCACGGCTCGCAGAAGCTGACCGAGATCTGCGCGCCGTTGGCGAAGCTGGTCTCCAGCGCCGCATCTTTCTGGCGATCGACCACGGTGACCTCGTGGCCCTGCTCCAGCAGGTACCAGGCGGTGCTCACGCCGATGATCCCGGCTCCCAACACGACGACTTTCATTGAAGCTCCTTCAGAGCGGGCGCCACAACAACTGGGCGGCCACGCAGAACATCACCACCGCGACGCTGGCGTCGATCGCCCGCCACACCGCCGGGCGCTGCAGCCAGCGCGAGGCGGCCGCGGCGCCGTAGCCGAGCGTCACGAACCACATCAGCGACGCAAGACCCGCACCGGCCGCGAATGCGAAGCGGCCGTCGCCCGGCTGCTGTGCACCGACCGTGCCGAGCAGCAGCACCGTGTCGAGGTAGACATGCGGGTTCAGGTAGGTCATCGCCAGCACGCTGGCCACCGTGGCGCCCAGGCTGGCGGYACCGGCGCGCGTCTGCAGGCCGGCATCGACGCCGCGCCAGGCCTGGCGCGCCGAGCGCAGGCCGTACAGGAACAGGAAGGCCGCACCCCCATAGCGCAGCACCTGCAGCAGCACCGGCGCCGACTGCACGGCGGCACCCAGCCCGAACACGCCCAGCACGATCAGCAGCCAGTCGGATGCGGTGCACAGCGCGACCACCGGGCCGACGTGCGTGCGCGCCAGCCCCTGGCGCAGCACCAGTGCGTTCTGCGCGCCGATCGCGACGATCAGGCCGGCGGTCATCAACCAGCCTTGGGCGAATGCGGCGGAGAGGTCGGGGGTCATGGAATCCGGGTGTCAGGACGTCGGCAAAAGCCGGCCGTCGGATTGTCGGCACGGTGGGCGAAGTCATGAAGAAGGATTCATATTTCTCGGCTTGSATTAGGATGGCTTATGAAAGACCTGGACCCCGCCGCGCTCGATGCGCTGGCTGCGCTGGCCGATGCGGCGAGCTTCGAGCGTGCCGCGCAGCGGCTGTCGATCACGCAATCGGCCGTGTCGCAGCGCCTGCGCACGCTGGAACTGCAGGTCGGCCAGCCGCTGGTGGTGCGCTCGCGCCCGCTGCGGCTGACCGAGCCCGGCAAGCTGCTGCTGCGCTTCGCCCGGCAGATGCAGGCCATGCGCGCCGACCTGGCGCACGAGCTGGGCGACGCGCCGCCCACCGACCAGCGCCTGCCGATCGCGGTGAATGCCGACAGCCTGGCGACCTGGGTGCTGCCGGCGCTCGACGCGCTGGTGCACGAGGGCGTGTCGCTGGAACTGGTGGTCGACGACCAGGACTTCACGCACGACTGGCTGCGCCAGGGCGCGGTGCTCGGCTGCGTCACCAGCGTCAGCGAGGCGCTGCGCGGCTGCCGCGTGGTGCCGCTGGGCGCGATGCACTACACCGCGGTCGCGAGCCCCGGCTTCATCACCGAGATGCTGCCGCAGGGGCTGACGCGGGCCAACTTCGCGCAGGTGCCGTTCCTGATCTTCAACCGCAAGGACGACATGCAGCAGCAGTGGGTGGCCCAGGCCTTCGGCGTGCGCGAGCCGCGGCTGCGCGAGCGCCACGTGCCGTCGTCCGAGGCCTACCTGCGGGCGGCGGCGATGGGCTGGGGGATCGGTGTCGTGCCGGAGCTGCAGGCGCGGGCGCTGCTCGACAGCGGTGCGCTGGTGGCGGTGCGGCCGGACGACCGCCTGCCGGTGCGGCTGCACTGGCACCAGTGGAAGCTCGGGCCGGACGGCGCGGCGCCGTCGGCGCGCGTCGGCTTGCTCGACCGGGTCGGCGACGCGCTGCTGGCGGGCGCGCGCACCGCACTGGATGTGACTTGAACCACGGCGGCGCGAACTGCACCGTTCGCGTGCCTCATTTCGGGCTTCAGCACCACCCGCTTGCATCCGACACTGAATGTCACAAGCACTCGTGGAGCGACATCATGAACCTGGCATCCGGATGGTCCTGGCTGGCGTCGCTGACCACGCGCCGCGCACCGCGCCAGGTGGAACCCGAGGCCGCCGACTACGGCACCGCGTTCGGGCTGGACATGAGCCTGTCCCCGCTGCGCGACACCGAACTCGACGCTTTCGAGCATGGCGCGAGCGCCCCGGCACCGCTGCAGTGGATGAGCCGCATCACGTCCCGCGGCCGATGAACTCGTATTGACTCTGACCGCTTGTTGCCCGGATCTGCACCAGAGGGTGCGGAACCTTGTTGTGGAGGCGAGCCACTCAATGGCGCCCTTCCACTTCCCAGGCCGGAGCCATGGACCCCCGCAAACTCCAACCCCGCAAAATACTCCAAAGACTCCGCAAGAAACTCAAGCCCAGAGGGGATGAGCCCGACTTGCAGTCCCGGGTCGAACAGCAACGATCGGCCGCACTGGGAGTCGGGGTGAATCCTTTTGCTCTTCGCTGGAGTGGGCAAGAGCGCGGGCCCATGGCGATGGTCTTGTGGAAAACGAGTCCATGTCTTCCGAAAGAACTGCGAGACGAAATCATCGGTTTCGCCAGCAAGGCCAAATTCATCCAGGACTTCGGCATTGACATTGACATGGACACGGCGAAAGAGATCGAGCAAATTCTCGATCGAGCCCCCAAGTTGAAGTCCAAGATGGAGAAGTTTCTACAGGCCGTCAAGGACCTGTCGACGGGCGACCCGGAGGCGCCAGCGCTTATCGTGCGCATTGCCAAAAAGATATCGAGCAGTCCCGATGCCTCGGTGGTACTCAAGCAATGCATTGAAACGGATACCAACGCAATCCTCAACGCAACGGATCCGCACATGCAGTTCTTGGCCGCACGCAATTTTCTGACCCATCTTGCCGCCTTCGGCGTCAAGACGCAGTGAGGCGTCGCCGAGTCAGACGTCGATCACCCGCAGCCCGTCATACCCGGCACTCTCGCCGCGCTTCGTGTGCCCGCGTGCATTGCAGACGACACGTGTGACGCCACCTGCATGCGCCACCTCGTAGTCGTGCCGGCAGTGCACATGACCGTGGATCCACAGGTCGGCAGCGGGCAGCAGGTCATCGTCGGCATTGCAGAAGCTCGCGGTGCCGGCCTGGCTGCCGTAGCGCGGGTCGCCGCTGCGCAGGCTGGGGCCGAAGTGGGTGATGACGACCGTCRCGTCGGCATCGTTCGGCTCGGCGAGCGCGGCGGCCAGCCACGCACGGCAGGCCAGCGCCTCCTCGCGCACCTGGGGCGCGGCGAAGACCTCGCCGTTCAGCGTCGAGCGCTGCACCTTCATGAAGTACGAGCCGGCGCGCATCGATTTCTCGCGCTGCGCGGGCCCGAACAGGTCGAAGTCGCACCAGCGCACCGTGCCGGCGAAGCGGATGCGCCGGCCGTCGGCGCCGGTGCGGATGCAGGTTTCGCGCTCCAGCATCGTGATGCCGAGCGCTTCGCAGCGTGCGCGCAGGGCCGGCCAGGTGTCGTTCAGCTCGCGGCCGTCGAACTCATGGTTGCCGGCGACGAAGACGATCGGCACCGGCCAGCCGCGGAAGGCGTCGAACGCCTTCCAGGTGCTGTCGATGTCGCCGGCCAGCACCAGCAACTCGGCGCCGGGCGCCGGTTCGGGCGTGAAGGTCTCGGTTTCCTGGTGCAGGTCGGACAGCAGCTGGAACTTCACTGACTCAGGTGGCGCCGTGGCACTGCTTGAACTTCTTGCCGCTGCCGCACGGGCACGGGTCGTTGCGGCCGACCTTCGGCGTCTCGCGCTTGACCGTCTCGACCTTGTAGCGCGCATCGCGCGTCAGGTCGGACAGCTCGGCGACGGTCGTGACCATCTCCTCGATCGCGTCGTCCAGCGTCGACAGCGGGTACTCGCGGTCCAGCGTCGCGACGACCTCGCGCTCCTCGTCGGTCTCGGCCGGCAGGTGGCGGTACAGCCGCGCCAGCGCGGTCATCACCTCGTCCTGGGGCAGCTCCATCAGGTCGGGGAAGCAGATGGCAGCGTGCTGGAAGCCGGCCACCCACGGCATCAGCGGCTGCGACACCTCGGCCAGCCCTTCCATCGGATCGACCTCGCCCTCGGCCAGCGGGGCCGGCGGGTGCTCGTCGTCGAACTCCAGCACCAGCGGGTTGAACCAGCCGTCCTCGACGATCGCGCGGTTCAGCGCGGCATAGCGGCGCAGCACCAGGGCGCTGGTGCGCTCCAGCCAGGCGGCGTCGACGTCGTCGGGCAGCGGCTGGCCGTCGAAATCGAACACATGCGGCAGCCAGGTCGCCGGCTCCAGCAGCACCGGCTGCACCAGCACGCCGCACAGGAAGCCGTCGAGCATCACCGCATCGACCGGCTGCAGCGGCTCGGGCGTGGCCGCCAGCAGGTCGTCGAGTTCGGCGAACTCGGCATCGGTCAGGTCGTGGGCGGGCGGCAGCGAAGCGGGCAGGGCGGTGGGAGCGGGCATGGCGGGTCTCTTGAACAAACGATCGAGCCGGGATTGTCGTCTGATCAGCAGGCGATCACGACTTGCCGGCCGAGAAACTGCCGATCAGCCGGTAGCGCGCCCCGGGATGCACCAGCCGCGCGACCGACGCGACGATGCCCTGCGAC
>NZ_JBFUFP010000098.1:0-10133 GCF_056403375.1 Rhizobacter sp. P2_H2 | reverse complement strand
CCTCACGCTCGCTGCGCGCCGCCGCGGCGCGGGCCTCCTCGACGCGCTGCGCCTGGTAGGCCGCGAGATCGTCCACCGCCTTCGCATAAGCATCGGCCGCCGGTCGCAGCTTGCCGGCGATGTCGTCGCCGGCGACCTTCTCGCCGGCCGCCTTGCGCTTGACCAGCCCGTCGCGCACGCCGCGGAACTTGCCGCCGGCCTCGTCGATGACGCTGAACAGCTCCTTCGTGCGCTCGTTGTCGACCAGGTCTTCCAGCGTCTTGCGAACCACCTCGGAGCGCGCCGAGGTCAGCTTGCGGTCGGCATTGATGCGGGCGGCGAACTCGGCATCGTCGATCTGCAGCAGCGTCTCGGCACGGGCCGAGCTGAGCACGACGATCGAATGCAGCTCGCGGGCGAGCAGCGCGCGCTGCGACGACGCGCCGCCCAGGTCGGTGGCGATGTCCTGCAGCCGGTCCAGGCGCCAGATGCCGATGCCGGCGGCCAGCGAGGTCACCAGCATCACCAGGCCGAAAGCCAGCGCCAGCCGCGGGGCCAGGCGCATGCGCGAAAAGAGGGAAGTCATGGAAAAAGTCCTTGGAACTGCATTGGACGGAGGTGCCGCTGTCGGCAATCGACCGACAACGGCAACGCAATCCCCGGCTATCGGAAAAACGGCGCTGAACTTAAGGGTTTTCCCGAGGTGGCCGGCGCTCCATGCCCCAGGTGTCGGCGGCGCGCTGGAAGCCCAGCGCCTCGTACAGGCCGATCGCCACGTAGCCGGGGTCCGCGATGATCACCAGCGACGACAGGCCCATGACCTCGAAGCCRTGCCGGCACACCGCATGGATCAGCGCCGAACACAGGCCGCGGCGTCGCCAGGCCGGGTGCGTGGAGACGAACTGGAAGCGGCCGATGGCGCCCGGCCCGAAGCCGTCGCGGAACAACCCGCAGTCGGCGACGAGCAGCGCTTCACCGGTGTCGTTGCCGTCGGCGCCCGGCGGAGCGAAGACACCGAACCAGTGCCCGAGCCCGGCGCGCTCGAAGCTGCCGTAGMGCAACATCTGCCGTTCACGGAAAACCAGGTAGCCGCCGGGCTCGTGGCCGTCGATATCGGCCGCCACCTGCAGCTTCGCGGCCAGGGCACCCTCGTCGGGCAGGCGCAGCGGCCGGATCCGCCACCCATCGCCGATCGCCTTGCGCGGGGGCTTCAGCTGCCGCGGTGCGAGCGTCAGCACCGCGCCTTGCATCGCCGTGAGCCCGAGCGCCGCGAAATCCGCCGGCACCTCGATCGGCCCCGCTGCGTCGACGCCGAACGCGAGGTGCCTCGATTCCGGCTGGTGCTGCACGATCTCGCGCTCGAACGCGGCCGTCCAGGTGGCGGCATCGCCTGCGCGCGGCGCGCGGTCGAACAACAGGAAGTTGCCCCACCAGAAGGTCGGGTTCTGCGGCGTGCGGATCAGCAGGTAGTCCGGCCGCTCGATGACTTGCGCATCGAAGCGGGGAAAGATCAGCTCGCTGCGCCAGCCGAGCGACAGGCGGTCGATGAAGGGCATCAGGGGTCACCGGTTTCGGGCGGACCGACAGTATCCGGCGGCCCCGGGTCGGCAACTTGCTAGCATCCGCAGCGGCGTCACGGAGGGCGCCTCACAACAAGGACAACACGATGCATCGGGAGAAGGAACGCCCCGTCCGCGCAGGGCGGAACCGGGCGCTGAGGGCGTGCTTTGCCGGCTTGATCCTGTCGATGGCAGCCGGCAGCCACGCGGCAGAGTACCGCCGCGGACCGGCACCGGCCTGGGTCAGGCCGCAGCCGCTGGACGAGCAGGCCAAGCCGCCCCTCGGCAAGGGCAGCCAGGGAACGCACTACCTGCTGGTCGACCAGCAGACCCGCCTCGACGGCAGCGAGCGCAGCACCTACCGGCGCGTCGCCAGCCGGGCGCTGAACCTGCGCGGCGTCGAGTCGGAGTCGCACCAGTCCATCGAGTTCGACCCGTCCTATGAAACGCTCACGCTGCACACGCTGAACGTGCACCGCGACGGCCGCATCCAGGACCGCCTGGCCTCGGCGCAGATCAAGGTGCTGCAGCGCGAATCGGACCTCGAATCCCGTGTCTACGACGGCAGCAAGACCGTCGACATCGTGCTCGACGACATCCGCCCCGGCGACGTCGTCGACTACGCCTACAGYCGCTCCGGCAACAACCCGGTGTTCGGCGGCCGCGCCTTCGGTCGCATGGACCTGCAATGGTCGGTGCCGGTGCATGCGATGCACCACCGCCTGCTGGCGCCCTCGGACCGCACGATCCAGTGGCTCGCCTCGCCGGCAGCTCCACCGCTCCTCGAAGAACGCCAGGGCGCGTGGACCGAGCGGGTCTGGCAAGCCACCGGCATCGATCCGATACCGCAACAGAACGACACGCCGCGCTGGTTCGATCCGTATGCGTCCGTCAGCTGGAGCGAGTTCGCCGACTGGGCCGACGTGGCACGCTGGGCCGAGCCGCTGTATGCGGCGCAGGCGCCGGCGGCCGGCCCGCTGCGTGCCGAGATCGACCGCATCGCCGCCTCGGCCCGGTCGCCCGAGCAGCGGTTGCTCGCGACGCTGGCCTTCGTGCAGTCGCAGATCCGCTACCTCGGCGTCGAGGTGGGTCCGGGATCGCACGCACCGCGCCCGCCCGAGACGGTGCTCGCCCGCCGCTACGGCGATTGCAAGGACAAGGTGCTGCTGGCCGTGACGATGCTGCGCGCGCTCGGCGTGCAGGCCGATCCGGCGCTGGTCCACACGCGGCTGCGCGGCCACGTCGGCGACCGCCTGCCGTCGCCCGGTGCCTTCAACCACGTCATCCTGCGTGCGCAGCTCGGCGACCGGGCGGTGTGGGTCGACCCGACCCGCTACCTGCAGCAAGGCCGCATCGATCACATCGCGCAGGCCGACTTCGGCCGGGCGCTGCTGCTGGACGGCCGCTCGACCGCCCTCGAGCCGATGCCGGCGGCAGCGTCCACCGGCCACCCGCACGACATCGCGATGGTGATCGACGCCTCGCGCGGCTTCGACAAGGCGCCGACACTCGACATCACCAGCACCTACCAGGGCGAGAAGGCCGACGAGATGCGCGACACGCTGCGCAACGACAGCCTGGCCGACCTGCAGGCGAACTACCTGAACTTCTACCTGCGCTCGTACCCCGGTCTGAGCGTCGCGAAGCCGTTCAGCTTCGAGGATGACGAGGCCGGCAACCGGCTGGTGACCCACGAGCACTACCGCATGGCGACACTGGTGACCGAAGAGGCCGACAGCCCGCGGCCGCCGGCCTACCTGCGCGTGCCGGACATCCGCTCGCTGCTCGGGCGGCCGGACGACACCGTGCGCAGCGCACCGCTTCGCATCGATCACCCGAAGGACGTGACGGTGTCCCTCACCGCGCTGCTGCCCGGCCGGTGGGCGCTGAAGACCGAACACACCGAGGTGAGCGACCCGGCCTTCGAGTTCAGCGCCGACTCGGGGGTCGACACCACCCAGCGCACGCTGCTGATGAAGTACCACTACCGCAGCCTCGACGACCATGTGCCGCCGGCCCGGCTCGCGGCCTACATCGCCCATCTCGAGGAGGCACGCGACCAAGTGGGCTACCGCCTCGATCCGCCCAAGCCGGGCGCCAAGCCGACGACCGAGGGGCGCATCGGCGTCATGGCGTGCCTGCTCGCGGCGCTGCTGGTCGCGATCCTGTGGGCCCTGAGCAGCGAGGTGACGCACGACAACCGGCTCGCGGAGACCGGCCCGCCGCAGGCCCCGCTGCCGAATTGGCGGCTGCTCGCGGTGGGCACCGTGCTGTCGTGGGGGCCGTGGCTGATGTGCGGGGTCGTGGCGGTGGCGATCTGGGCCTTCGACAAGCACTTCGGCATGTCAACGGTGCTGCTCGCGTCGTGCATGCTCATCCTCGCCGCATGGCTGCGGCACCAATGGAGCGCAGAGTGGCGGGCCTGGTCGGCACGGCGCACCAATGACGCCGCGCGTCTCGGGCGAATCGCCGGCTGGTTGCGCGTGCCGGAGTTGCCTGCATCACCGTAGGCACATGACCGATCGTCAGCATCATTGACAGAACAAGGACAAATCTCCCAAAGCACTCGGCCTTCTCTGCACATTCACTGCAAGCTCGCTGGCTAGCGTCCACCCGCTGGCCACACAACGCGCACGCAGGGGCGTGCGCACCAGCATTCAACGCAGGGTGCGCACGATGTCGAAGACTCCTCTTCTCTTCGCGGGCTGGTTGTTGTTGTCGGCCTCATTGATCTCTCCACTTTGGATCTGTCATGCCGAGCTGCAGCCGCCGCCCGACGCCGACCTGCAGGCCGTCCAGGCCTGGCTGCAGCGCCCCGAGGCCGATCTCGACCTCGGCGAGGTCAAGCTGGCGATCGACAAGCGGGTCGAGCCACGCATCGACCTGGACGCCATGCGCAGCCGGCTCGACGCCATCGCCGGGCAGGTGCTGGAGATGCTGCCGCCGGCGCCGACCCGCCATGAGCGCTTCGAAGCGCTGCACGCCTACCTCTATCGCGCCGGCGACTGGAACGGCCAGCGCCCCTTCCTGCGCGCCACCGACGACCCGGGCTGCCGTGACATCGCCACCAAGCTGCTCGCCACCCACCTCGTCACGCGGCGCGGCAACTGCGTGTCGATGGCGATGCTGGTCACGATCGTCGGCCAGCGGCTCGGCCTGGACATCAGCCTCGCGACCTCGCCGCAGCAGCTGGGCGTGCTCTACCGCGACGAAGGCGGCGTGCTGCGCATCCTCGACCCGGCCTCGGGCGAGTTGAAGGCCGACACGCCCCGGCCGCGCGGCGCGGCGCCGGTCACCGCATTGCGCGCGCTCACGCGCCGCGAATCCGCCGTGTTCGCGGCGCAGCTGCTGGTGGAGAACCTGGCCCGCCTGCCCGGGCAGGAGTCGCGCCGCGCCGCGCTGGCCGAGCTGCTGCGCGCGAACGACCCGCGGCACGTCGCGATGCAGCCCGCCGCGCCCACGGCCCAGGTGGCACAGCGCGAACGCGTGCGCTGAAGCGCCGCTCTCGGCAGCGATCTCAGCGCCGGCTCGCGATCCAGCGTTCGACATGAGCGTCCAGCACCGACAGCGGCGGCTGGTCGTCGAAGCGGTTGTCGCCGGCCAGCGTCGCGGTGTAGCCCGGGTCGAGCCGGGCCTGTGCGTCGTGGTACTGACGGGCCAGTGTCGCGAGCGCCGCGGCCGGATCGGCGGCGACCGGTGCAGCATCGACGGGCGGCTGGAACAGCGCCAGCACGCCGCTGAGGATGGCGACCCACAGGGTGCGGTTCAGGATCATGGTGCAGCGTCCTTTCAGCGGTGGCAGCGCACGAAGGCGCAGGGCAAGCGCGGCAGGATACGCGCGCACCCCGCACGAAATTGTCAGGAGTGTTCGGCCGCGCGTCAGGAGGCCCRCCGCCATGCCCCTCGTCCGCGCGGACGCCACGCGATGTCGTATCGTCAACCGATGGACTCACAGACGGAATCCCACCTCGACAACGTCTTCTGGCACGCGCTGAGCGGCCCGCAGCTGCGCTTTTCAAGCGGCTCGGCACGCGCGCGGCGTTATGCGCCCGGCCTGTCGCCGATCTTCGCGTTCGCCGACCTGACGCGGCCGGACTTCGACAGCCTCTCGCCGCACTGCGACCTCGGCGAACACCTCTACATCGCCGACTGGCGCGGGCCGGTGCCACGCGACTGGCAGCTGCACGTCGAGACGACGATGCACCGCATGGTCTGGCACGCCGATGCGCCGCCGGACGACCTGCTGCCCGACGCGGTCCGGCTCGGCCCCGAGCATGCCGCGCAGGCGATGGCGCTGGCCGCGCTGACACGCCCCGGCCCGTTCGGGCCGCGCACCATCGAGCTCGGCGAGTACTTCGGCTGCTTCGACGGCGGCCGGCTGGTCGCGATGGCCGGCGAGCGCTCCAACGCCGGCACGCTGCGCGAGATCAGCGGCGTCTGCACGCACCCGGAGTTCCAGGGGCGCGGCTTCGCGCGCCAGCTGATGAACAAGCTCGTGCGGCGGCAGGTGACGCGCGGCGAGACGCCCTTCCTGCACGTGATGTGCAGCAACGAGGCGGCGCATGCGCTGTACCAGCGCATGGGCTTTCGCGATCACCGCGATCCGGTGACGGTGCGCGTGCTGTCGAGGCTGTAGGCGGCGACCGGCCCGGCGGCCGCCATGCGGTCGAGCACGCGCGCCCACGCGGTGATGCGCCGCGGCTCGCGCGCCGGCTCGCCACGCTCCAGGCCGCGCCAGATGCCGGCTTCGTTGAAGCTGATCAGCACCTGCAGGTCGGGCCGGCGCGACAGCGGGTGCACGGCATCGAGCAGGTTGTCGAGGATCAGCGGATCGCCGTCGGCCTCGCCGGGCGGCAGCCAGGCCAGCACCATGTGGCGCTGCCGCGTCCCGGACGGGCCGCCGATGCGGACCTCGGCGTACGCGATGCGCAGCTGGTCGGCCGGCAGGCCGGCGGCGACCAGGCTGAAGTACTTCGCGATCGCGTAGTCCWCGCAGTCGCCACTGCCGCGCTCGCGCACTTCGTCGGTCGTGGCCCAGGGGGCAGCCGGTTCGCGGCGGCGTGGGTCGCCGTCGTACACGATGCGGTGGTTGACGGACGCATTGCGCGCAGCAAGCAGCAAGGGGGTCTGCGCCGGATCGGCAGGCTGCGCCGTGGAGGGCAAGGCCGCGAGCATCAGCACCGCGCACAGCAGGGAAGCGAGGAGGCGGGCAAGAAGGTGGATCGGTTTCATCGAAGCGGGACGATGCCCGCCAAAGATGGACAACCGATGCAGATCGGCCAGACAAAGCGCCGACGACGCGTCCACGTGGCGCGGCATCCCGGCAAGGCGTCCCTGGTGAGGCACGCGCGACGCGATCGGTCCCATGGCGGGCTCCACGTCATGGCCCGCGTGAACAGGCCCGGTGAACTGCAGTGCCGGATTTTGCGCCTCGGCGGCGCGGGCCCCGATCCTCAATGTTGAGGATGGGGGCCATCCGGCAGGTTCAGAACACCACGGCCTGCCCGTCCCGCCGCGCGTCGCTCGCGGCCACGTAGCCTTCGCTGCCCGGGTCGCCGAGCCGCCAGATGAACTGGCCGGCGCCGAAATCCTGGTACGAGTCGTTGATGACTTCCATGCGGTGGCCGCGCTCGGCGAGGCCCTGCACCGTCGCCGGGTTCATCGAACGCTCGACGTTGATCTCCAGCCCCTGGTTGAAGCGCCAGCGCGGCGCATCGCAGGCGGCCTGCGGGTGCTGGCGGTAGTCGAGCATGCGCACCAGCGTCTGCAGGTGGCCTTGCGGCTGCATGTTGGCGCCCATCACGCCGAAGCTCATCTGCGGACGGCCGTCGCGCGTGAGGAAGGCCGGGATGATCGTGTGGAACGGCCGCTTGCCCGGTGCCACCTGGTTGGCGCTGCCGTCGGCCAGGCTGAAGCCGTGCCCGCGGTTCTGCATCGACAGCCCGTACCCCGGCACCACCACGCCCGAGCCGAAGCCCATGTAGTTGCTCTGGATGAAGCTCACCATCATGCCGCTCTCGTCGGCCGCGCTCAGGTAGATGGTGCCGCCCTTCACCGGGTTGCCGGCGCCGAAATCCTGCGCGCGCTTCATGTCGATCAGCTTCGCGCGCGACGCGAGGTAGGCGCCGTCCAGCAGCTGCGCCGCCGTCACCTCCATGCTGGCCGGCTCGGCGACGAAGCGGTACACGTCGGCGAACGCGAGCTTCATCGCCTCGATCTGCAGGTGCTGCGAATCGACGCCGTCGACCGCCAGCCTCTCCAGGTCGAAGTTCGACAGGATGCCCAGCGCGATCAGCGCCGCGATGCCCTGCCCGTTCGGCGGGATCTCGTGCAGCACGTGGTCGCGGTAGGCCTGGCCGATCGGTGCCACCCACTCCGGCCGGTAGGTCGCGAAATCGGCCACGCTGATCGCGCCGCCGTGCGCCTTCGCGTGGCGGGCCGCCGCCTCGGCGATCTCGCCGCCGTAGTACGCGGCGCCCCGCGTCTGCGCGATCAGGCGCAGCGACCGCGCGGCACCGGGGAAGCGGAACAGCTCGCCGAGGTTCGGCGCGCGGCCGTGCGGCATGAAGGTCTCGGCGAAGCCCGGCTGCTGCTCCAGCAGCGGCACCGCGGCCGACCACTTCTGCTGCACGACGGTAGGCACCGCATACCCGCGCTCGGCGATCTCGATGGCCGGCGCCAGCAGGTCGGCGAACGGCAGCTTGCCGAAGCGCTCGCTCAAGGCCACCCAGCCGGCGACGGCGCCCGGCACCGTGGCACTGTCCCAGCCGCGCACCGGCGGCGTCTTCGCATCGGCGCCGTACTTGCCGCGGAAGTACCCGGGCGTCCAGGCCGCCGGCGCGCGCCCGCTCGCATTCAGGCCGTGCAGCGACTGCCCGTCCCACAGGATGCAGAACGCGTCGGAGCCGAGCCCGTTGCTGACCGGCTCGACGACGGTCATCGCGGCCGCCGCGGCGATCGCCGCATCCACCGCGTTGCCGCCGTTCAGCAGCATGCGCAATCCGGCCTGCGCGCCCAGCGGGTGCGAGGTCGACACCACGTTGCGGCCGAACACCGGCAGGCGCTGGCTCGAATAGCCAGCGCTCCAGTCAAAGTGATTCGTTGCGTCCATTCCCTGGCCCTTGAAAGTGATGCGCGGATGATGCCCGCCGCGCCCCAAAAGAAACAGGCCGCTCGAGGCGGCCTGTGTTTTGACTGGAAGAGCGCTATTCCTCCTGGAATGCCTCTTCGCGTTTGGACTTGATCGACGGCAGCAGCACGATCACGATCATCAGGGCGGCCGCGATCAGCAGCCCGGCCGACAGCGGCCGCACGAGGAAGGTGCTCCAGTCGCCGCGCGACAGCAGCAGCGCGCGGCGCAGGTTCTCTTCCATCATCGGGCCGAGGATGAAGCCCAGCAGCAGCGGCGCCGGCTCGCAACTCAGCTTGTAGAACAGGTAGCCCACCACCGCGAACGCCGCCGTCATGTAGACGTCGAAGGTGTTGTTGTTCAGCGTGTACACACCGATGCAGCAGAACAGCGTGATCGCCGGGAACAGGAAGCGGTAGGGCACCGTCAGCAGCTTGATCCAGATGCCGATCAGCGGCAGGTTCAGGATCACCAGCATCGCGTTGCCGACCCACATCGAGGCGATCAGGCCCCAGAACAGCTGCGGGTTGCTCGTCATCACCTGCGGGCCGGGCTGGATGCCCTTGATCGTCATCGCGCCCACCATCAGCGCCATCACCGCGTTCGGCGGGATGCCCAGCGTCAGCATCGGGATGAACGAGGTCTGCGCACCGGCGTTGTTCGCCGACTCGGGACCGGCCACGCCGCGGATGTCGCCCTTGCCGAAGCGGCCGGAAGCGCCTGCCACCTTCTTCTCGACCGTGTACGCCGCGAACGAGGCCAGCAGCGCACCGCCGCCCGGCAGCACGCCCAGCACCGAACCCAGTGCGGTGCCGCGCAGCACCGCGGGCCAGGCGTCCTTGAAGTCCTGCTTGGTCGGCCACAGGCCCTTCACGCTCTTCGTGAACACCTCGCGGTGCTCGGCCGGCATGCCCAGGTTGGCGATGATCTCGCCGAAACCGAACACGCCCATCGCGATCACGACGAAGCCGATGCCGTCGGTCAACTCGGGGACGTCGAAGCTGTAGCGCGCCTGGCCGGAGATCACGTCGGTGTTGATCTGCGCGAGCAGCAGGCCGAGGATGAYCATCGAGATCGCCTTGATCAGCGAGCCCGAGGCCAGCACCACGGCGCCGATCAGGCCCAGCACCATCAGCGAGAAGTACTCCTGCGGGCCGAACTTGAAGGCCAGCTCGGTCAGCGGCGGCGCGAAGGCCGCGATGATGATGGTGCCCACGCAGCCGGCGAAGAACGAGCCCAGGCCTGCCGCGGCGAGCGCCGCACCGGCACGGCCCTGGCGGGCCATCTGGTAGCCGTCGATCGCGGTCACGACCGAGCTCGACTCACCCGGCACGTTGATCAGGATGGCGGTCGTCGAGCCGCCGTACTGCGCGCCGTAGTAGATGCCGGCCAGCATGATCAGCGCCGGCGTCGCGTCGAGCGCATAGATCGACGGCAGCAGCATCGCGATGGTGGCCACCGGGCCC
>NZ_JBFUFP010000097.1:0-10189 GCF_056403375.1 Rhizobacter sp. P2_H2 | reverse complement strand
GCCCTGCCCCAGTTCGTCGTGCAGCTCGCGGGCCAGCGCCAGCCGTTCGCTCTCCTGCACCGCGATCAGCTGGCGCGCCAACTCCTGGTTGTGCATCAGCAGCTCGCGGGCCTGCGCCTCGGCCTGTTCGCGCAGCGCGAGCTGCGCGCGGGCGTCGCGCGCGCGGCGCAGCGCATACCAGGCCAGGCCACCGGCCAGCACCGTCAGGCTGAAGGGCAGCTCGTCGGCCTGCCAGTGCTCGTGCGGCAGCGCCCAGCGCTGCACGCGCTCGCTCAGTTCAAAAAACGACGCCAGGCCGTAGCTCGCCAGCGTCGTGAGCACGACGACGGCGGCATCGCCGAGGGAACGACGCTCAGCTGCCGCCACGCGTCAGGCCCATGCGTTCGACGATGAGCCCCTCCTTGATGAACTGCTGGCGGCAGACCTCGGCGTAGTCCGCCGGGCCGAGGTAGTCGATCAGCTGGTCGTACTTGGCCAGCTCCTGGATGAACAGCGGGTCGAACATCGCCTTCCTGAACGCATCGTGCAGCACCGTGACCACCTCGGCCGGCAGCCCGCGCGGCCCGCCCAGACCCCAGGGCGACATCGCGACGATGTCGTGGCCCAGTTCGCGCAGCGTCGGCACCTGCGGCCAGCGCTTCGAGCGCTCCGCGGCAAAGGTGGCAAGCAGCCGCAGCCGGCCCGAATCGACGAAGGGCCCGAAGCCGGTGGAGTTGACGCCGGCCATCACCTGGCCGTTGTCGACCGCGATCATCTGCTCCGAGGTGCCCTTGTACGGCACGTGGATGTACTTCAGGCCGCGCGCGGTGAACAGCTCCTCCAGCACCACGTGCGGCGTGGTGCCGACACCATTGGTCGCGATGGTCAGCCGGCCCGGGTTCTGGCGCGCGTAGGCGAACAGGTCGGCGAGCTTGCGGAACCTGCTGGACGCGCTGACCAGCACGCCGAAGGTGACGCCCGAGACCTGGATGATCGGCGTCACGTCGCGGATCGGGTCCCACAGCACCTTCTGCGTGTGCACCGCGCGGAAGATCGGCTGCGGCAGCTGCGCGATCGTGTAGCCGTCGGGCTCGGCCTGCTGCAGCACCGGCATGGCCAGCGTGCCGCCGGCGCCGCCGCGGTTCTCGGTGATCACCGGCTGCCCCAGGTGGTGCGAGGCCAGCTCGGCCAGCAGGCGCAGCGAGATGTCGGTCGCGCCGCCGGCCGGCCACGGGATCCACAGCGCGATCGGGCGCGACGGGTATGGCGACTGCGCACGCGCCAGCGGCCACGCGCCGAGCGCGGCGGCGCTGCCGATCAAGCGGCGGCGGGTGACGGTCATGCCGGCCCCCCACCCCGTTTGGCGAGACCACCGAAGCCGCGCTGCGGGTCGTAGCCCCAGCACGCGACGGCAAAGAACACGACCAGGCAGCCCAGCACCACCCACGGTGCGGCGCCCGGGTCCTTGCCGTACAGCGCGAAGCGGATCCACTCCACCGCGTGCGTGAACGGGTTGAAGCGCGCCGCCTGGTACACCCACCCGGCGCCCGACTCCTGCAGCTTCCACAGCGGGTAGAGCGCGGTCGACAGGAAGTACATCGGAAAGATCACGAAGTTCATCGTGCCGGCGAAGTTCTCCAGCTGCTTGATGTGCACCGACAGCAGCAGGCCCAGCGCCCCCAGCATCAGCGCGCCGCACACCAGCGCGAGCAGCGCATGCAGGCCGGCCCACGAGAACAGCGGCAGCTCGGTGCCCAGCAGCATCGCCACCACCACGAAGGCCAGCGCCTGCAGCACCGACAGCAGCGCGGTCGCGCACAGCTTGCAGAACAGCAGCCACGCGCGCGGCAGCGGCGCGGTGAGCAGCAGGCGCATCAGGCCCATCTCGCGGTCGTAGACCATCGCCAGCGACGACTGCATGCCGTTGAACAGCAGCACCATGCCGACCAGGCCCGGCGCGATGTAGACGTCGTACGGGATGTACGTGTCATACGGCTCGACGATCGCGACGCCGAACACGTTGCGGAACCCGGCAGCGAACACGGCCAGCCACAGCAGCGGCCGCACCAGCGCCGAGACCAGCCGGCCGGTCTGCTGCGAGAACTTGAACAGCTCGCGCACGACGATCGCCTGCAGTGCCTGCAGGGCATGCGCGATGCCGTGGCGCGCCGCCGGCCCGGCCTCTGCGAGGACAGGAGGCGTCACAGGTTTCACCGCGTCGCTTTGCATAGCTTCTCCGGGGCATCGGCGCCCAAGGTGTCCAGCACGTCGGTCGGATGCAACAGCCCCTCGATCGGCGCCTGTGCGATCACGCCCTGCCCGTCAGTCAGCAGCATCGACTGGCGCAGCTGCCCGTCCCACGGCCGGAAGCTCAGGCTGCCGCCCTTCGAACCGTCGACCGGCGTCGCAGCCAGCGCCTTCGCCCACGCGGCGTTCGGCCCCTTCGGTTCGGCGGCGGCGATCGCGATCAAGGCCTTGCCGCCCATCCAGGCGRCCCAGTCGTGGTCGGTCATCGGCCGCTTCACCGCCTTCGCGAAGCGGCGCGACACCTGGGGCGCCCCGTAGCGCTCGAACTGCGCATGCCAGGCCAGCGCCACCAGCCCGGCGTCGCCGACCACCGGCCGCGGCAGCACGATGCGGTACGGCAGGCTGCGCGCGAACTCGCCGTTGCTGTCGACCACCCACACCGCGTCGTAGGCGGTGCCGGCGGTCAGCAGCAGCGGGTTGGCGAGGTCGCGCTCGCGCGGGTCGGCAGAGAGCTTGTAGGGCTTGGTCGCGACCACCTGCAGCCCGTAGCGCTTGATCGAGGCCTGCGCGGTGGCCGCGCGCAGCTGGTCCTGCGGCGTGCTGCCGACCAGCAGCAGCAGCTTGCTCCATTTGCGCGACACCAGCGTCTGTGCGAGCGCGTCGGCGCGCATGCGCTCGCTGGGGATCAGGTGGAACAGCCGCGCGCGGCAATCCTGCTGGCGCAGCCGGTCGGCGGCGTCGCCCAGGTTCAGCACCGGCAGCTTCACCGCGTCGGCCACCGCCAGCGTGGCGTCGGTGCCCAGGTCGGTCAGCACGATGGCCGCGCCGGCCTTCTCGGCCGCCTGCGCGGCGGCGCGCGCGGCGTCGGGCGTGTCGGCATTCACCACGCTCAGCGCCACCGCGGCGCCGGCCGCCTCGAGCTCGAACCTGCCCTCGTCCAGCGCCACCTGCAGCCCGTCGGCGGCCGGCCCACCGGTGTGGCCCAGGTAGGCGCGCTCCAGCCGCGAGCGTTCCAGCCGCAGGTCGTCGCCCGGCACGATCAGCGTGGCCTTCAGCGTGGCGGCTGCGGCGGTCGACGCGGTGGCAGCGCACAACATCAGCGTGACAAGGCTGCAGGCCAGGCCGCGTGTCATTCGACGATCGCCACGCCGTACGGGACGCGGCCCACCGGGATGCTCTTGATCGCCTTGGCGCCCGCCACGTCGACCACGGTCACGTCATCGCTCAGCCCGTTGACGACGAACAGCCGGGCCTCGGCCTTGTCGATCGCCACGTTCCAGGCACGCTTGCCCACCAGCACCAGGTTCGTGGTCTTGCGGCTCGCCACGTCGATGAAGGCGACGTGGTTGGCCTTGCCCAGCGCAACGAAGGCGCGCTTGCCGTCGCGCGACATCAGGATGCCGACCGGCGTGATGTCGGTCGCGCGGGCGCCCTTCACTTCCAGCGGGATGGTGGCGGTGACGGTGTGCGTGGCCGTCGCGATGATGCTGATGCTTGCGCCCAGTTCGTTGGTCACCCACAGCTCCTTGCCGTCGGGCGTGAGCGCCATGCGGCGGGGCCGCTTGCCGACCTTCACGTTGCTGGTGATCTTCGCGCTGGCCACGTCGATCACGTGGATCAGGCTCGCGACCTCGGAGGTCACGTACAGCGTCTTGCCGTCGGCGCTGACCTTCACGCCCTCGGGTTCCTGGCCGACCTTGATCGATTGCAGCTTCCTGCCGCTGGCGGCGTCGATGAAGCTGGCCTCGCCGGCGTCCTCGTTCGACACGTAGACGGTCTTGCCGTCGGGCGAGAGATCGAACGCCTCCGGCTCGTCGCCCAGCGGCACGCGGCGCAGCGACTTGCCGGTGGCCGGGTCGATCACGTCGGCCGCGTTGGCGTCGGTGCAGGCCACCATGATCTTGCGATCGGGCGTGAGCTGGATGTGCCGGCCGCGCTTGCAGGTGGGCACGGTGCCCTTCACCGTCAGCGTCGCGAGGTCGATCACCGTCAGCGCATCGTCCTTCTCGCTCGACACGTAGGCGGTGCCCTGCGCCGATGCGGCAGTGCAGCAAGCGATCAGCGCCCAGGCGGCGCCAAGGTGGCGGCAAAGAGATCCCATTCGCCCTGAGCTTGTCGAAGGGTGAGACTGAGCCTGCCGAAGGCCCTGCGCGCGCCGGGCACAACCCTTCGACGGACGGGACTTCGACTGGCTCAGTCCCTGCTCAGGGCGAACGGTGGGGGGTGTGAGGTTCATCAGGCCGTGCGGGCAATGAATCCCGCCTCCAGGGTCGGTTCTCCGAGCGCGCTCGTCACCTCGGCCGGCGAGCCATCGGCCAGCAGCGTGCCGCGGTGCAGCACCAGCACGCGGTCGGCGGCCACCGCTTCCTCGACCCAGTGCGTCGCCCACAGCACGCAGACGCCGCGCTCCTGCACGTCGCTGCGCAGGGCCGCCAGCAGGTCCTGGCGGGATTTCGGGTCGAGCCCGACGGTCGCCTCGTCCATCAGCATCACCGCCGGGTGGTGCAGGCCGGCGCGCACCAGCTCGACCTTGCGGCGGTTGCCGCCCGACAGCTCGCGCACCTTGCGGTCGAGCTCGCCACCCAGGCCCAGCCGCGCGCAGCCGGCATCGATGCGCTCGCGCGCCAGCCGGCGCGGCAGGCCGTGCAGGTCGGCCTGGAACAGCAGGTTGCGGCGCACGCTGAGGTCAAGGTCGAGCGAGATCTGCTGGAACACGACGCCGATCTGGCGCAGCGCCGAGGCGGCCGCACGGCGCAGCGAATGGCCGGCCACCTCGACCTCGCCTTCGTCGGCCGCGAACAGGCCGGTCAGCAGCTGGAACAAGGTCGACTTGCCGGCGCCGTTCGGGCCCAGCAGCGCGACGAACTGTCCTGCCCCGACGCTCAGCGACAACGACTTGAGCGCGGCGCGATCGCCATAGCGCTTCGTCAGGCCGGTGGTCCGCAGCATCGTCGAGGGGTGCGTCGCGAGGGTCATGAAGCAGGAATACAGCAATACGCGGGCCCACGCCATGCTGCAGTGCAACGCCATCGCGCCCCCGGGCGTTGATCCATCTCCGTCACGCCGCGGCGCGGCCCTGAAACACTCTGTGCCGAACGTGGATGCCACGAATTCGGCGCAAGGTGTCAGCGCGATTTCAATTCCGGAACATCACCGTCACGGGCGCGGAGCGAAACCTGGGTTTTCCCTCTTCGGGCAATCCCTGGAGGGCGCATGGGCGCAAAACTTGCGGTTGGAGTCCTTTGCCGAGTTCCGTGGGTCGCTGGGTTGGTGGGTTCTCGCGACCGGACTCTGCTCACTTCATAAAACAGGAGACTTCGATGCGAAATTCCGGTCAGTCAAGGTGGCGCATCTGGCGTCATTTGGGCATGGTGTTGCTTGCTCTGCCGCCGTTGGCAATGGCCAATGCAGACGTGGAGAAGAACATCGCGAACTCCAAGAACTGGGCGATGCAGGCTGGTGACATGTACAACCAGCGCTACAGCAAGCTCAACCAGATCAACACCGGCAACGTCGGCAAGCTGCAGGTCGCGTGGACCTTCTCCACCGGCGTGCTGCGCGGCCACGAGGGCTCGCCGCTCGTGATCGACGGCACCATGTACCTGCACTCGCCGTTCCCGAACAAGGTCTTCGCGATCGACCTCGACAGCCAGAAGATCCTCTGGAAGTACGAGCCGAAGCAGGACCCGGCGGTGATCCCGCAGATGTGCTGCGACACCGTGAACCGCGGGCTGGCCTATGCCGAAGGCAAGATCATCCTGCAGCAGGCCGACAGCATGCTGCTCGCGCTCGACGCCAAGACCGGCAAGGTCGTGTGGAGCGTGAAGAACGGCGACCCGAAGCTGGGTGCGGTGAACACCAATGCGCCGCACATCTTCAAGGACAAGGTCATCACCGGCATCAGCGGTGGCGAATGGGGCGTGCGCGGCTTCATCGCGGCCTACAACCTGAAGGACGGCAAGCTGGCCTGGAAGGGCTACAGCGTCGGCCCCGACGCCGAGATGCTGGTCGACCCCGACAAGACCATGACCTGGACCAACGGCGCGATGGCGCCGGTGGGCAAGGATTCGTCGGTCAAGACCTGGAAGGGCGACCAGTGGAAGACCGGCGGCGGCACCACCTGGGGCTGGTACAGCTACGACAAGGCGCTGAACCTGATGTACTACGGCACCGGCAACCCGTCGACCTGGAATCCGTCGCAGCGGCCGGGCGACAACAAGTGGTCGATGACCATCTTCGCGCGTGACGTCGACACCGGCATGGCCAAGTGGGTCTACCAGATGACGCCGTTCGACGAGTGGGACTTCGACGGCATCAACGAGATGATCCTGGCCGACATCGACGTGAAGGGCAAGCCGACCAAGGCGCTGGTGCACTTCGACCGCAACGGCTTCGCCTACACGATGGACCGCGTGACGGGTGCGCTGCTGGTCGCCGAAAAGTACGACCCGCAGGTCAACTGGGCCACCCACGTCGACATGAAGACGGGCCGCCCGCAGGTCGTCTCCAAGTACTCGACCGCGCAGAACGGGGCGGACGTCAACACCAAGGGCATCTGCCCGGCGGCACTCGGCAGCAAGGACCAGCAGCCTGCCGCCTACGACCCCGAGACCAAGCTCTTCTACGTGCCGACCAACCACGTCTGCATGGATTACGAGCCGTTCAAGGTCGAGTACACCGCCGGCCAGCCGTATGTCGGCGCCACGCTGTCGATGTTCCCGGCCCCGGGCAGCCACGGCGGCATGGGCAACTACATCACCTGGAATGCCGGCACCGGCAAGATCGTGCAGAGCCATGCCGAGAAGTTCTCGGTCTGGAGCGGCGCGCTCAACACCGCCGGCGGGCTCAGCTGCTACGGCACGCTGGAGGGCTACCTGAAGTGCGTGGACAAGAAGGACATCAACAAGGAGCTCTTCAAGTTCAAGACGCCCTCCGGGATCATCGGCAACGTGTTCAGCTATGAGCACAAGGGCAAGCAGTACATCGGCGTGTTCTCGGGCATCGGCGGCTGGGCCGGCATCGGCATGGCCGCAGGCCTCGAGAAGGACCAGGATGGCCTGGGCGCCGTCGGCGGCTACAAGGAACTGGCCCAGTACACCGAACTGGGTGGTTCGTTGACGGTGTTTGCCCTGCCGAACTGATCGGCAGGAATCGAACCCAAGAAGCAAGAAGAAGAATCGAGACAACCTGGGAACAGGGATGGCACCCCGGGGGATGCCATCCCACTCTCTTGACGGTGGATGATTCGATGAAATTGAAGCAGTGTGTCTTTGCCGTGCTGGCATGCCTCACCGTGAGCGTGCTGGCCGACGACAAACCCTATACCGTGGTCGACGGCTACAAGGTCGACGCCAAGACCATGGAAGGCTTCCGGACCTGGCGCGCCGCTGCATGCGACCGCTGCCACGGCGCCAACCAGGAGGGCCTGGTCGGGCCTTCGCTGATCAACAGCCTGAAGACGCTGAGCCAGGACGAGTTCGTCAAGACCGTCACCGAAGGCCGCCTGCCCAAGGGCATGCCGAGCTTCGGCGAAAGCCAGCAGGTGAAGGAACACATCAACGACCTGTATGCCTACCTGAAGGGACGGTCCGACGGCGCCATCACGCGCGCCAAGGTCGAGCCGGCCAAATGAACAACACCACCCGCACGTCCGTGGTGGCTCGGGCGCTGGCGCTGGCCTGGGGGGTCGTGGCCGCGTGCCCGCCCGCCGCCGCGCAGGACGCCGACAAGCCGCCGCCGCGCCAGGCGCTGCGCGTGTGCCAGGACCCGAACAACCTGCCGTTCTCCAACGTCGCGGGCGCGGGCATCGAGAACCGCATCGCCGAGGTGTTCGGCAAGGCGCTCGGGCTGCCGGTCGAGTACTACTCGTTCCCGCAGCGCATGGCCTTCATCCGCAACACCCTGCGCTACAAGCTGCCGGGGCAGGACTACCCGTGCGACATCGTGATGGGCGTGCCGGTCGGCTACGACCAGGTGTCGGTGACCAAGCCCTACTACCGCTCCACCTATGCGCTCGTGTTCCCACAGGGCCAGGGCCTGGACCAGGTGAAGTCGGGCGACGACTTCCTGAAGCTCGACCCGGCCCGCCTGGGCAAGCTGCGCATCGGCGTCTACGACCGCTCGCCGGCCTCGGACTGGCTGAGCCTGCACCGCCTGGTCGAGCGCGGCGTGCCCTACCCGATGATGAACGCCGACCCACAGCAGTACCCGGGCGAGATCATCGAGAAGGACCTCGCGGCCGGCAAGATCGACGCGGCCATCGTGTGGGGGCCGATCGCGGGTTACTTCGCGCAGCGCGTCAAGTCGCCGCGGCTCACCGTGGTGCCGCTGAAATCGGAGCCCGGCGTGCGCTTCGACTACGAGATGGCGATGGGCGTGCGCTACGGCGAGCGCGAGTGGAAGCAGAAGGTCGAGGGCCTGATCGATTCGCAGCAGGCGGCGATCCAGGCCATCCTGAAGGACTACGGCGTGCCGGTCGTCGACGAATCCTTCAGCGTCAAAGACCCCGCGCCCGGCAAGCCGGCGCGCTGAGGTGAACACCGCTGCACTCTGGGTGGCGCTGGCGGCGATGCTGCCGTCCACCGGCTTCGCGGCCCAGGACTTCTCCGCGGCCGAGCAGGCGATCTTCCTGGCCGACCAGCTGTCCACCCTGCAGCCGCCGTCGACGCTGCGCTACAGCTTCCGCAAGGCCGGCAGCCTGGAGGGCGGCTTCGACGACAGCGTGGTGCTGTCGTTCAGCAAGCAGGCCGACGGCAGCTGCTGCGCGTCGAAGGGCGAGTTCCTGAGCGGCCCGCGCCGGCTCGCCCTGCCCGACGTCGAGAACGCGAAGGCCAACCCGGTGATCCTGTATTTCCTGGAGCACGACATCCGCGAGATGCACCGGCTGACGCAGGGCCCGGAGAACTACTTCCGCAAGCGCATCCGCATGACGGTCTACCAGGGCGCGACGGTCGCACCGGCCTCGTTCCGCTACCGCGGCAAGACCGTCGCGGGCCGCGAGGTCTCGTTCAAGCCCTACCGGGACGACCCGAACCGCTACCGCTACGAGAAGCTGGCCGACAAGGAATACCGCTTCCTGTTGTCGGATGCGGTACCGGGCGGCGTGCTGGGCATCCGCACCCGGATCGCGGCGGCCACGGCCGATGCGCCGCCGCTGCTCACCGAAGAACTGATGATCGAAGGGGCCACACCATGATGAACCCGCTGCACCGCCTGCTGTGCCTGTCCGCCCTGCCCTGGCTGCTGGCCCCTGTTGCCGCCGCGGCGAACGACTTCCCCACGTCGGAGCGCGTGATCTACGTGCAGGAGTGCATGCGCACGCACCCCGGCCCGCACTTCGAGATGATCAACAAGTGCTCGTGCGCCATCGACGCGATGGCCGGCGAGGTGCCGTACGACGACTACGTCGGCATGATCACGGTGGTCAACGCGATGTCGATCGGCGGCGAGCGCGGCGGCGCGCTGCGCGACAACGAATCCGTCAAGCCGCAGATCAAGCGCTACCGCGAGCTGGAAACCAAGGTGCACAAGGCGTGCTTCATCAACGACGCCAGGTAGCCGCGGCGGCGCTGCTGGCGGGCCTGGCAGGCTTCGCGGGCGGCAGCTTCGCGGCCCCCTTCGCCTGGATCACCAACCAGGGCAGCAACGACGTGTCGGTGATCGACCTCGCGTCGCAGCAGGTGGTGGCCACGGTGGACGTCGGCCGTTCGCCGGCCGGCGTGGTGGCGGCCTCGCGCGCCGGCCGGGTGTTCGTCTCCAACCCCGACAGCCGCGACATCTCGGTCATCGACATGCGCGCGCAGCGCGTCGTCGGCACGCTGGCGGCCGGCGACGGGCCGGTGGGCATCGATGCCTCGCCGGACGGCCGGCTGCTGTTCGCGGCCGACTGGTATGCCAACCGGCTGATGGTGTTCGATGCGGCCGGCAGCGGCTCGCAGCGGGCGCCGCTCGCCCGCATCGAGGT